>NZ_PJDK01000025.1:0-69269 GCF_002837615.1 Klebsiella sp. X1-16S-Nf21 | reverse complement strand
TGGCGCAGGATTTTGCCGCCGTGGCGGATAGCCTCGGCTATCGCCGTCTGACCCTGCACCGCACCTTTGTCCCGGAGTCGCAGCCGACGACCCTGGCCCGGCGCATTGTGCGCAGCTGCCAGCAGCGTCAGGGGATCATCGTCTTCGGCAATGACCATCCCGCAGTGCACGACGCGCTGCGCCGCTGCCGGGAGGCGGGCGTCCCGGCGATCACCCTGGCGACGGACCTGCCCGGCGCCGACCGACTCTGCCACGTGGGGATCAATCAGCTGCAGGCTGGCCGCACGGCGGGGTTAATGCTGGGGAGGATGACGCCGCGGCCCGGCGAGGTGCTGATGGTCAGCGGCCGGCAAGATTACAGCGCGCATCGCCTGCGCATTCAGGGGTTTCGCGAGGTGCTGAGCCAGCGCTTTCCCCACCTGCAGCTCAGCGACGTGCTGGCGGGTGAGGAGCGGCGGGAGCAGATCACCCGCCTGCTGGAACAGGCCCTGTGCCGCAGCCGGAATATTGTTGGGATCTATAACACCGGGCTTGGCAATACCCAGATTGCCGAGGCGCTGGCCCGCCACCGCCGCGAAGGCGACGTCTGCTGGATCACCCATGAGCGTTACAACACCACCCGGCAGCAGCTGGCGAAGGGGAGTCTGGCGTTAACGCTCGATCAGAACACCCGCCAACACGCCCAGCTGGCGATCGACCTGATGCTGCGCCATCTGGAGTCCGGCTACCAGCCGCAAACCTATGCCGACGGTAAAGTCGACTTTATCCTCTACAGCGCCGAAAACGTCGACTGAGTCGGTCGGCGTATCCCCTCCTGACCGCATGACTATCCCTGGCGGGTAAATACCCGCCTGGCGGGGAAGCGATCGCGTCAAAGCGTTGTCTGCCTCTCATTTTTCGCTCATTTATGCGGCAATGTTAGATGTCTGTCAAAATTCTGTTACTGCATAGTTTTAAAATTTTCATTTCAGTTATTTACTTATAAAAGTTTCAAATGTCTTGTTAATGAAATAAATGGTCTGAAATCCAGGTTGCGGCGTAAATGGACTAACGTTTCAAAAAAGTGATGAAAAAACAGCCGTAATTTGTGATTTAGATCACGATGGAGTGCGAGAGGTGCCGCAGCGTCGTCGATATCACAGCAGACATTTGCCGCAACGTAACTGAAATTAATTTTTCATTTTGTTTCATTCACCGGCGTACCTACAAAATCAAGGATCAACTATGAATATTAAGAAAACGATTGTTGCCTCTTTGTTAGCCTGCATGCTGCCTGCGGTGGTTATGGCAAAAGACGTCTCTATTGGCGTCTCCATGGCGCTGTTTGACGATAACTTCCTGACGATCCTGCGGACCTCGATGCAAAAAGAGATGAAAAAAGACGGCGTTAAATCGCAGATCGAGGACGCAAAAGGGGATGTCTCCCAGCAGCTGCAGCAGGTGCAAAACTTTATCGGTCAGGGGGTGGACGCCATTATCGTCAACCCGGTGGATACCAATGCGGTGAAACCGATTATGGATCAGGCCACCAAAGCCGGGATCCCGCTGGTGTTTGTGAACCGCCGTCCGCAGGCGGAGCTGACCGACAAGATGGCCTATGTGGGGTCGGATTCCATTCTCGCCGGCCGTCTGCAGATGGAAGCGCTGGCGAAAGCGATGAACGGTAAGGGCAATGTGGCGATCCTGCTCGGCGACCTGGCGAATGAGTCCACCCGCGATCGTACCAAAGGGGTGGAAGAGGTGGTGGCGAAATACCCGAACATCAAAATCGTCCAGAAGCAGACCGCGAAATTTACCCGCAATGACGCCGTGGACGTGGTCAGCAACTGGATGACCAGCGGTGAGGATATCCAGGCCATCGCCTCCAACAACGATGAAATGGCGATCGGCGCCCTGCAGGCACTGGGCAAAAACCCGAACCATATTCTCATCGCTGGCGTGGATGGCACTCCGGATGCCCTGCAGATGCTGAAGAGCGGCAAAATGATCGCCACCATCTTCCAGGATGCGAAAGGCCAGGGTGAAGGCGCAGTCGACGCGGCCATCAAGCTGGCGAATGGCGAGAAAGTGGAAAAAATCATCGACGTGCCGTATCAGCTGATCACCAAAGAGAACATGGCTGAATTTACTAACCGTAATCAGAAATAGTCCTGGCCAACCCGTGGTACGGAGGTGGATGTATGAACGCTTTTGCACTTGAAGCCGAAGGTATCAGTAAGTTCTTCCCCGGCGTGAAGGCGCTCGATAATGTCTCATTGCGCGTGCGTCCGGGAACGGTGCATGCCCTGATGGGCGAGAACGGCGCCGGTAAATCCACGCTGATGAAGTGCCTGATCGGTATCTATCGCCCCGATAAAGGGTCGATTCGCGTGAAAGGGGAGCCGGTGGAGTTTACCGACACCATGGATGCGCTGCGCTCGGGGATCTCGATGATCCACCAGGAGCTCAATCTGGTGCCGCATATGACGGTGGCGGAGAATATCTGGCTGGGGCGCGAGCCGATGAAGTACGGCTTTGTCGACCACGGCCAGCTGACCCGCCAGACCCAGGCGCTGCTGGACAAGCTTAATATCCGCTTAACCGCCGACCGGCTGGTGGGCGACCTGAGCATCGCCGCCCAGCAGATGGTGGAGATTGCCAAAGCAGTCTCGTGGAACGCGGATATCGTGATCATGGATGAGCCCACTTCGGCGCTGACCGAAGGCGAGGTGGCTCACCTGTTCACCATCATCCGCGACCTGCGCGCCCAGGGTAAAGCGATCATCTATATCAGTCACAAAATGGATGAGATCTTTGCCATTACCGATGAGATCAGCGTGTTTCGCGACGGCACCTGGGTGGGGAGCAAAAACACCACCGAATTTACCCGGCAGTCGCTGATCACCCAGATGGTGGGCCGCGAATTAACTCAGCTGTTTCCGAAATTTAATAACACCATCGGCGAAGAGGTGCTGACGGTGCGCAACCTGACGCGCCAGGGCGTGTTCCATGACGTCAGCTTTACTGTACGCCGCGGTGAAATCCTTGGCGTGGCCGGGCTGGTGGGCGCCGGGCGCAGCGAGGTGATGGAAAGCCTGTTCGGTATGGAGCGCTTCGACAGCGGCGAAGTGCTGATCGACGGGGCGCCGGTGACCATTGATTCCCCCTCCGTGGCGATTGAAAAGGGGATGGCGTTATTAACCGAAGATCGCAAAAAGTCGGGCCTGTTTCTGGTGCTGTCGGTGCTGGAAAATATGAGTATCGTCAAAATGCCGGAATATATCGGCAAGAGCGGTTTTGTCCAGCACGTGAAAATGGCCGAAGACTGCATGGAGCAAATTCGCCGGCTCAATATTAAAACGCCGACGATGGATCAAATTATTAATAACCTCAGCGGGGGGAATCAGCAAAAAGTCCTGATTGCGCGCTGGCTGTTAGCGCAACCGAAAATCTTAATTCTCGATGAGCCGACCCGCGGTATCGACGTCGGGGCGAAGGCGGAGATTTATCATCTGATCAGTGAACTGGCGAATCGGGGGGTGGCGGTCATTATGGTCTCCTCTGAGCTGCCGGAAATCCTTGGCATGAGTGATCGGGTTATGGTGATGCATGAAGGCCGTATCACCGGCATCCTGGAAAAAGACGAAGCCGACCAGGAAACCATTTTGTCGTTGGCATCCCATTGAGGCACAGAGAATGAGTAATATGAAATTAACGGCGGCTCCGGCCAGCGAGGGTTCCTCCTTCTTCGCTAATTTGCGGCATAAAATGCCGAAAGATACCGGCATCTTTGTGGTGATGCTGGTCATTGCCCTGACTTTTGAAATTGCCGGCTGGTATGTTCGCGACCAGTCGTTCCTGCTCAATACCAACCGCCTGGTGCTGATTGTGCTGCAGGTGGCGATCATCGGCATCATCGCCGTCGGCGTCACCCAGGTGATCATCACCACCGGGATTGACCTCTCCTCCGGCTCGGTTATCGCCCTTGCGGCGGTGGTGGCGGCGAGCCTGGCGCAAACTTCCGACAGCCTGTCGCCGATGTTCCCGGCGCTGGTCAACCTGCCGGCGGTGATCCCCATTTGCGCGGGGATCGGCGTCGGCCTGCTGTGCGGGCTGACCAACGGTTTTCTGGTGACGCGGACCGGTATTCCGCCGTTTATCGCCACCCTCGGGATGATGGTTTCGGCGCGCGGTCTGGCGCAGTATTACACCCAGGGCAACCCGATCAGCTTCCTCTCCGACAGCTTTACGGCGATAGGTCAGGGGGCGATGCCGGTGATTATCTTCTTCGTGATCGCCGCCGTGTTTCACATTGCGCTGAAGCATACCCGTTATGGCAAATATGTGTATGCCATCGGCGGCAACATGACCTCGGCCAAAGTGTCCGGCATCAATGTGAATAAGTACCTGGTGATTGTCTACACCATCGCCGGGGCGCTCTCCGGGCTGGCGGGAGTGGTGCTGGCGGCGCGCGTCAGCAGCGGCCAGTCGAGCATGGGGATGTCCTACGAGCTGGACGCGATTGCCGCCGCGGTGATCGGCGGCAGCAGCTTAATGGGCGGGGTGGGGCGCATTACCGGCACCCTGATTGGCGCGATGATCCTTGGTCTGATCAAAAGCGGTTTTACCTTTGTCGGCGTCGATGCCTACGTGCAGGATATTATTAAGGGCATCATTATTGTCGCCGCGGTGACCATCGACATGCGTCGCAACCGGAAAAAACACTAATCTTATCAACGGGCGGCAGCGGCAAAGGATGTCGTTGCCGCCCGTCCTGTCCAGAAATAAACAAAATACGCCCCGCCAGGCGCGGCCAGTCTGTTTTGCCCACGCGGCTCATCCTGTACAGTTTTGCCACTTCCGTTGTCCATTCGTCAGGGGGCCCATGCGTGGCCTCCGGTTTCTGGAGTCGTATGAATACACCATCCGTTGTCAAATCCTCGCCGCTCTGGCGACCGGCAAGCAGAGGCATTATCGTCACGCTGATCGCCGGACTGGCGATCCTGGCGCTCGGTCAGGGCGTGAATTTGCCGGCCAGAGAGGTTTACCGTGAGATGCAGACCCGCCAGCTGGAGGAGGATGCGCAGTGGGTGGCGCAACGCCTTGAGCGGCGAATGAACACGCCGGCGCCGCAGCGGGAAGCCGCCTGGCCGTTGGCGGCGATGCGCGCCGAACTCCATACCCTCGCCCGGCAGCGGCATTATCGGCTGCTGCTGGTGAATGGCGACGGGCATCTGCTGGCGGCGTCGCATGCGCTGCCGGCCAGCGTACTGGCCCAGGTGCAGGCGCAGTTCCCCAGGGAGATGCAGCCGCCGCTGTTCGGCAGCCACTACCAGACTATCCAGCCTTTCGCCCCGAACCAGCGGATGTTAACCCGCGCGCTGAACGGCGAGGCGGGGCTAACGGGCTGGAATCTGGTGGTGCTGGCGCCGGACGGCGGATTGCCCTCGTTACTGATGGCTTACCGCTGGCCGGTGACGATCGGCCTGGGCATGCTGTTTGCCGGTGCGCTGCTGGCGGTGAGGCAGGCAGCGCACGCCCGGCGAAAACGCTAATTGCCGACGGCGCCGTCAGGGATGGCGAAACTGCAGGGTGGCGGGGAGGTAGCGCTGGAGCGGCTCCGGCGCCTGGCCGTCGATCAGCTGGCTGAGCAGATCGTAGCAGTGCCAGGCCAGCTGGCGATTATCCTGCTGCACGGTATCAATGCGCAGGGAAAGCGAATCATACAGGTAGTGATCGTCGAAGCTGGCGAGATGAATATTGGAGTCCAGCAGATGATGCTGGCTCATGTAGCGCAGGACCCCTTCGAGCAGTCCGCAGGCCGCGGTAAATAAGGCCTTCGGCGGACGTCCCAGCCGCGCGCAGAGCGCCGCGAACATCTCATACCCGGAGCTGGGGTGGTAGTTACCGTTGATCACCCACTCAGGGCGCAGCGTGACCCCCGCCTGAGCCAGGCCTTGCGTGAATCCCGCCAGCCGGTCGCGCGACGGCGACAGCCGCGGCTGGCCGCCGAGAAACCAGAACTCGTCCGCATGCTGAGGCGCAATGCGGGAGATCAGCTCGGCGGTTGGCGTCACCGAGTCGGTCATCACCAGCGGCAGGGCGCTGTCGCTGGGGGAGCGGTCAAACAGCACCACCGGCAGCTGTTCGCTGAGCTTCAGGTAGTCGGCATCGCTGTGCATGCACGAGGCGACGATCAGCCCGTCGACCTGGCGGGCAATCATATTATTGACCACCACGCTCTCCTGGCCGGGGTTTTCGTCGGTGCAGGAGATAAGCAGCTGCACGCCAGCTTCCCGGCAGAGCGTCTCAAGCTCATGGGAGAAAACGGCAAACCCGTAGTTGGTGATCTCCGGTACCACCAGGCCAATGGTATGGCTGCGGTTATCGCGCAGCGAGCGCGCATGAATGCTGGGCTGATAGTGCTGCTCGCGGGCGATCGCCAGCACGCGCTCGCGCGTCTCCTGCGCCACGCGCAGCTCTTTGCCACGGCCGTTGAGCACCAGACTGGCGGTCGCTTTGGAGACGCCCGCCAGTTCGGCGATATCTTTGATAGTTACGCGTTTGGTTTTCATCACCACTCAGGAGCCTGAAAGCAAAACGCTTATACTACCATGCATGGCCGCAGCAGCCAGCGGCAGAATGCCACCGGCGTCGCACCGCTGAAGATTAACTGCCCCGGATAGCCCGGGAAGAAGCGGCTGCTCATCACCCCTTCGCCATCGTTGATGAAAATTTCCACGCTGGAGCGGTCGATAAAGATCCGCAGGCGCCGCGCTTCGCCGCGCCAGTAGCGGTGATGCATCTCGGCGGTCTGCAGCCCGCGGCGCGACAGACGCAGGCCGTCGCGGTTGACGGTGAGCTGCAGGGCGCCGGCAAAGTCCAGCCCCAGCGTACTGTTGGGAGCGATGTCAAAGGCCAGCTCCATCGGGGCGAGGGACAGGGTCTGCCCGCGCCAGCCCTGGGCTTCCTCGCGCAGAGCGGCCAGCTCGCGCAGCGGGCGCTGATACAGGGTGCCCGCCTGCCACTCCAGCTCGCGCACGCAGGTCATCTGGTGGATCCATCCCTGTGCGCGGGTGGGTTGATGCATCTCTTCCCCGTCCGGGACGCCCATCCAGCCGACCAGCAGACGGCGGCCATCCTCGGCCAGCATGGTCTGCGGCGCGTAGAACTCAAACCCGCTGTCCAGCTCGTGCAGCGGGCCGTGGTCGAAGGTGCCGCGTTCGGCGTCGAAGCGGCCTGCCATCCACACCGCCGGATAGGTATTGAGAAAGCGCTGCGCTTCGCGGGCTAGCCCCTGCGGGCAGCAGATCAGCAGGTGGGTATCCGCCAGCGGAAAGAGATCCGGGCACTCCCACATATAGCCGCCGTTCGCCAGACCGTTAACGCCATGTCCGGCGATCTCGCCCACCAGGCGCCACTCCCGCAGATCGCTGGCGGTGAACAGCAGCACTTTACCGTGCTGTTGCAAATCCTGCGCGCCGAGGACCATGTACCAGCGCCCGTCCTGCTGCCACACCTTGGGGTCGCGTACATGGCCGGTGTAACCGTCAGGGAGCGGCAGCACCGGCCCCAGCTTGCGGAAGGTGCCATCGGCATTTTCCGTCGCCAGGCACTGCCAGGCGGTGCGCCCGCCGTCGGGGAATTTCACGTTGCCGGTGTAGCACAGGGTCAGGGCGCCCTCGAACTCGACCGCGCTGCCGGAGTAGCAGCCGTTGCGGTCATACTCTTCGTCCGGCATCAGGGCGATAGGTTCATGCCGCCAGTGCAGCAGATCGGCTGAACTCCAGTGTCCCCAGCACTTATAGGTATGGTCACAGGTGAGCGGGTTCCACTGATAAAACAGGTGGTAACGCCCGGCGACCTGGCAAAAGCCGTTGGGATCGTTCAGCAGTCCGCTGACCGGCGCCAGATGCCATTGCGGATAATGGCTGTCGGCCAGCGCCTGCGGCTGGCCCTGCATAACGGCCTGCAGGATCGCAGGCAGGCGTGACGGTAATGACATTATTCAGCGTCCGTTTTGTATTTCAGCGTCAGAGAGAGCATGAAGGCCACGGCGAAGGCGATCGCCATTCCGATAATGTAGTTCAGCAGCGAGCTGGCCTGCACGATGGCCATCCCCGGGATCGCCGTCAGGCCCACCGCGGTCATATAGACGTGCATTGACACCACCCAGGCGCCGCCGGCGGCACCACCGACCAGCGCGGCGATGAACGGCTTCACAAAGCGCAGGTTAATCCCGAAGATTGCCGCTTCCGTGATCCCCAGCATCGCCGAAAACGCCGACGGCAGGGTGATGGCTTTGATTTTGGCATCTTTGGTTTTAAACCACACCGCAAAGCAGGCGCCGCCCTGAGCGACGTTGGCCATCGCCCAGATCGGCAACAGGAAGTTGACGCCAATCGATGGGTTGCCCAGCAGACCCGCCTCGATGGCATGGAAGCTGTGATGGATACCGGTAATGACGATCACCGAGTAGAGGCCGCCGAACAGCAGGCCCGCCAGCCAGCCGGCGTGGCTGATAAGCGTGCTGAGGATAAACGAAATACCGTCGCCGAGCGCGCGACCGGCCGGGCCGATCAGCAGCAGGGCGATAAAGCCGGAGATAATCACCGTCAGGAACGGGGTGAGGATCAGGTCCAGCGCGTCAGGGATAACGCGGCGCAGCCGTTTCTCGACCATGCTCATAAACCACACCGCCAGCAGCACCGGGAAGACGGTGCCCTGGTAGCCGATCATCGCCACTTCGATGCCGAAGAAATTCATGGTGTGGAAGCCGGCGGCGACGCCCCAGGCGTTGGTCAGCGCCGGGTGGGTGAGGATCCCGCCAAGGGTCGCGCCCAGATAAGGGTTACCGCCAAATTCGCGGGCGGCGGTAAAGCCGATCAGGATCGGCAGAATGATAAACGCTGCCGAGCTGCACATATCCAGCATGATATAGATAGCGTTGCTCGGGTCGACCCAACCGTAGGTTTTCACCATCCCCAGCAGGCCCATCAGCAGGCCGGAGGCGACGATGGCGGGAATAATCGGTACGAAAATGTTGGACAGCAGGCGGGCGATGCGCTGGAACGGGTTCAGCTTTTTCGCGGCCAGGTCGGCGGCTTCGGATTTGCTTGATTCGCTGATGCCTGCGGCCTGGATAAAGGCGGCATAGACTTTATTGACCACCCCGGTGCCGAAGATGATCTGCATCTGTCCGGCATTGCGAAAGCAGCCTTTCACCCCGTCGATTTTGCCAATGGCCTGTTGGTCGGCGAGCGCGTCGTCGACCAGCACCAGCCGCAGGCGGGTGGCGCAGTGTGCGGCGCTGGCGATATTTTCCTTGCCGCCCAGCAGGGGAAGCAGTGAGCGGGAAATCTGATCAAAATCCATAGTACCCTCTAAATGCATGATGATATGGCGTGGGCGGCGCCAGCCGTGGCAGGCGCCGCGAACCTTATATTTATGTGTTATTTACCCTGTCGTCCGGGTTACCGTCAGAACCAGGTCTCCATTTGCATACCGAACGACCATTCGCCGCCCGATTTGAACCCGTTGCTGCCTAATGCATCATCGTTGGCGTAGTTATCCAGTTTTTTGCTCCAGTCCATCCACGATGTATAGAAGCGGATCTCCGGACGCGAGAAGAAGTCGCCGATGCTGCCCACCTTGAAGGTTGGGGCGAAGGTCAGCTTGTAGAAGCTGCCGTTCACCGCGTGGCGATCGTTGTAGCCTTCAGGCTGCAGATCCATGTACTGATAGCTGCCCTCCCAGGCGAGGGCGAAGTTCTGCGTCACTTCCTGAATCAGGCGCAGGTTGAGAGTGGCCCACTGATAGCTGTCGCCATCGACATAACGATCTTTACTGCTCTGCGCCAGCACGGCCGGGGCAATAAACCAGCGATCGTTCAGCGGCGTGGTGCCGTAGCTGGCGAAGCGCCAGGTATTGGCCCCCGGGCGCAGCGCACCGTCGGAGCCGATGCCTTTAACCTCGGCGCCCAGCCCGTGGCCATACAGCAGGGCCGTTTTGCTGGTCCCGTCGCGCAGGCCATAGAAGCTCTCATTGTGCAGGCCCAGCAGAGCATGGACCCCGGTGTTAGCGGCATCGCCTTTCACCAGATTGCCGTTCGTGTCCTGCCGTTCGTCATTATCTTTCGCCCGCATCCCGCTGACCATCATCTGCACCGGGCCGGCAAAGTTATTCATGCTGACGATATAGTTCTGCACGCTGTTGCTGCTGTCAGCGATATCGCCAAAGTTGCGGCCGTATAACGAGAAGTTGCTGCGCAGGCTGTCGTTCCATTTCACGTCGTAGATCCCGCCGCCGGTCCCGGCGAGGAACACCACATCCGAGTCAATCCAGTGGATGTCGAAGTTGTCACGGTCAAAGCGTTTCCCGGCCCACAGGGTCGAGCCTTTGAACGGGCCTTCGAAGGTGGGCAGGTTGCCCAGCTCGACAAATGCCTGGCGCACGTTCAGGTCGCTGCTGCTTGCCGTCCAGTCGTTATAGGTGGTTTGCCCGTCGGCCACCATCACTTTGAAACGGGTGGTCGCCCCGTTGTCCAGCGTCTGTTTATGTTCGAGGTTCATTTCCACATAGGTGTCGGCCTGGTTGCCCAGACGACCAATGGCGCCACCGGTCTCCCCGGCGGGGGTCATATAAGCGCCGGATTTGGTGCTGGCGGCCGAGTCGTTCATGATCACGCCGGAACGGGCATAGCCGTGGAACTCAAAGCCGCCAGGCCGTTCGGCTTTTTCTTCCAGCTGAGTGGTGCGCTTGGCCACCTGCTGGGTGGTGACCTGGGTTTGCTGCTGCTGCTGGGTTAACTGCTGAACTTTCTGCTCCGCCGAGGCGGCACGGCTTTCGGCAGTGCTGGCGCGGGTTTCGGCGTCCTGCAGGCGTTTTTCCAGGGCGGCGAGACGCGCTTCAATGCTGTTCAGGTCTGTCTGCCCATGGGCGGCGGCGGTGCCGGTTAGCAAAGCAATAAGAATGGCTAACTTCCGTTTTTTATACATGCTGTTGACATCCAAAGGTGAAAATCAGTGAGTGTGCTAACTTTTGCTAAACCGGTTTAGTTAATATGGTAAACATGTCAGTAACGCGGTGAAAATAAAAATTGCTAAACCGGTTTAAGAATTGTGATGTCGCCAGCAAAGTGGGCCGTTCGCCGGCCCAACGGGATCACAGTGAGCGCTGAAGATCGTCCCTGTAGGGCAGGGCGGTCATGGCGCCTTTGGCGGTGGTGGCCAGCGCGCCGCAGGTTTGCGCCAGCGTAAGGTCGGGAGCCAGCGCGGCGAGGTTGTCAGGGATACCGTGAGCGGCGAGGCCGGCGAGCAGCCCGGCGACAAAGGCATCGCCGGCGCCGGTGGTATCAACGGCCACCACCGGGCGAGCGGGGAAGTGGCTAACCTGCCCGCGCAGGGCGGCCTGGACCCCCGCTTTGCCCTGGGTCACCAGCAGCAGCGTCGGCTGGAAGCGGGCGTTCAGCCGGGCGATGCCGCTGACGATGTCGTCGCTGCCGCTGACAAAGGCCAGCTCCTCTTCCGAGAGTTTTATGGCGTCGGCGAGGGCCAGCGCCCGGTCGAGACATTCACGCAGGTCCTGCGGATCCTGCCACAGGTCGCTGCGGATATTGGGGTCGAAGCTGACATAGCCCCCGGCGCGTTTTATCGCCTCCATTGCCGCGAATGCCGTGCTGCGGCTCGGCTCGGCGCTGAGAGCGATGGAGCAGACGTGCAGCCACTGGCCGGCGGCAAACGGCGGGAGATCCTCGGGCTGAAGGAACAGGTCGGCGCTCGGACGGACCATAAAGGTAAAGGTGCGCTCCCCGTGCTGATCGAGATCGACCACCACCGTGGAGGTGCGCTGCGCCGCATCGAGGCGCATGTAATTCACATCGACCTGCTCCTGCGCCAGGGTGTGACGCATAAAGCGGCCGAAGGGATCGTCGCCGACGCGGCCAATAAACCCGCTGTCGCCGCCGAGCCGCGCCACGCCGACCGCGACGTTGGCCGGTGCGCCGCCGGGGCATTGCAGCAGGCGGCCCTCGCCATCGGGCAGGAGATCAACGACCGCATCGCCGAGTACCCAGATTTTTCCATTCATTCGACAAATTCCTCTTAGCTAAACTATGTTAAACCGGTTTAGCTAATTAAAGCATAGCCCACCGGTAAGCGGAACGATCGGGTCACGAAACAGGGAGGTGAGGGTAAAAAATGTGAGCCAGGCGAAATATTTCGCCACTCCAGATCTGGACTTTTCCTTCCCCACCCGCTTAGGTATAGTTCAACAGGTCGCGGTTAGCCCCGCCGCGGTGGCCAAAGGTAAAGGAGTGCGCAGCGCGATGAACCCCAGTTTTGGCGATATTTACGATCGGTACCAGAATCTGACGCTGACCACGCATCTGCCGGCGGTGATCGCCTGCAGTGAAACGCTGAGTTTGGGCAAAGACCAGGGCTTTATTCCGCAGCCGGGCTATCTCTACTTTCTGCTGCAGGGGCAAATGACGTTGGCCTTTGGCGATGAGCAGAACCTGGTCGGGATTGTTATCGCGCATATGCCGTTAGGATTACTGGAACATTATTGTCCGTCGGTCGCGCTCTATTATCGGTGTCTGGGCGAGTGCCAGTTGGCGAAAATAACCGCCAGCGATTTTGAGCGAATATTCTTTCATTCGTCGCCGGGCTATATGCAAGAGCTGACCACGATCCTGGCCTATATGGGCATATTTGCCCTTGATGCCCACTATGAACGCGGCAGCCAGACCAGTTTTCAGACCATTAAATCGATGCTGTCGCGCTATTTATATCGCAGCGAAATTGATGGTGGTCAGCATGAGAGCCTGTCGGCATTTATTATTAAACGAACCAATCTCTCGCGCAGCTATGTGTACCAGGTGCTGGCCGCGCTGCGCGAGGGGGGATATATCACGGTGAAAAAAGGCAAGCTGATCTCCATCGACCGTCATATTCCTGAGAAATTCTGAACCCGATTCGGCAGATTCACGCCATCACGTTGCTATCACCGCCAGGGAAAGCGCTAAGCGCGCTTTTTCCCCGGCCCCGTTACGTCTGAATCTGGCTGTTTTATTTAGTTAACCTTTCACTCTGGAGTTATTTTATGACCCTGGATTATGTTGCGCTGGCCATTCTGATCGCCGTGGCCTTAATACTGTTTTATGGCGTGATTGTTATTCACGATATTCCTTATGAAATTGCCAAAGAGCGGCGCCATCCTCATCAGGATGCGATTCATTATGCCGGCTGGGTTAGCTTATTTACCCTGCACGCGCTGTGGCCTTTGTTATGGATCTGGGCAACGCTGTGGCGCGAAGATCGCGGGTGGGGAATGCGCCACATTGCCGACGATCAGCAGGCGCTGCATCAGCGTCTGGAAACGGTGGTCCAGCAACTGGAACAGGTCCAGCGCGAGGTGGCTGCGCTGAAAGCGGAGGAGGCAAACTAATGGAAACATTAATGTTACTGACCTACGCCGCGTTGTGCATTGTGGTGTTTAAGGTCTTCCGCATCCCGCTCAATAAGTGGACCGTACCGACGGCGGTGCTCGGCGGTATCGCCCTGATTGGCGCGGTGATCTTCGGGATGAACTACAACTTCCCGTATACCGACGTTGGTAACCAGGTGTTTCGCACCGTGCCGATTGTGTCGCAGGTGCGCGGCCGGGTGCAGAGCGTACCGGTGAAGCCTAACCAGATGCTGCATAAGGGCGATGTGCTGTTTACCCTCGACCCGACGCCGTTCCAGGCAAAAGTAGACGATCTGCAGGCGCAGATAAAAGCGGCCAGTCAGGATGCGCTCTCCTTAAACGCGGCGTTAAGCCAGGCGCAGGCCGAGCTGAGCAGAGCGGTGGCCCAGCGCGACCAGTCGCGGCGGGAATATGCCCGCTATCGGGAGGGTCATGCCCAGGGCGCCTTCTCCGATCAAATGGTTGATACCCGTCTGCAGACGTGGAAGGCCGATGAAGCCAGCGTCAGCGCGGCTCAGGCAAAGGTGGTGCAGGCGCGCAACGCGCTGGAATCGGTGGTGAAGGGCAAAAATACTACCGTGGCCTCTCTGCTGGCGCAGTTGCAGAAAGCGCAGTTTCAGCTGGATAACACTGTCGTCCGCGCCCCGGAAGACGGCTATGTCAGCACCGTCGGCTTACGGCCGGGTACCATGTCCACTGCCCTGGGGATGATCCCGCTGATGACCTTTGTGCCGGTGGAGGGCGCCGCCTCGCGGGAGTACGTCGCGGCATTTCGCCAGAACGCCCTGCAGCGTCTGCACAAAGGCGAGCCCGCGGAGCTGATGTTTCCGGCTATCCCGGGCACCGTCTTTCGCGGAGAAGTGGCCGACGTGCTGCCGGCGATTGGCGAGAGTCAGTTTCAGGGGCAGGGCAAATTGCTGACCACAGACGCGCTCAATACCCATGGCCGGGCGCTGGTGGTGCTGAAGGTGACCGATCCGCGATTTGCCGAATACGCTCTGCCGCAGGGGGCCACCCTTGAGGCGGCGGTCTACTCGGATCACCTGAAAGAGCTGTCGCTGATCAGGAAGATCCTGATCCGCATGAAAAGCTGGGAAAACTACCTCTATCTCGATCACTAAGCCGGCGGGCGCAGGGCGGACGTGCCGCCCCGCGCCGCAGTCAGGCCTCGCTGTCCACCAGGCCGTCAATAATGACCTGCCGCACCCCCTGCGAACAGGGTTCAATACGCCCGCGCACCCCATAGACGGCCGCCAGGGTCTCGGGGGTGATGACCGCGGCCGGGGTGCCGTCGCCGAGCAACTGGCCCGCCTTGAGCATCAGCACGTGGTCGGCATGACGCAGGGCAATATTGATATCGTGCACCACCACCAGGGTTACGATGTTGCGCCGTCGGGTCTCCCGGCGTACCAGATCCATCACGTGAAACTGGTAGTTGAGGTCAAGGGCGCTGAGCGGTTCGTCGAGCAGCAGCAGGCGCGGCTGGCGGATCAGCGACTGGGCGAGACCCACCAGCTGCTTTTGCCCGCCGGAGAGCTGATCGAGGTAGCTCATCGCCAGATGGGCAATCCCCAGCTGCCGCAGCAGCGCCATCACCTCCTCCTGGTGCTGCGGACTGTGGCGTCCTCCGGCGGCGCGCTGGGCAACGATAATCGACTCCAGCACATGCAGATGCACGCCGGCGGGCAGCGTCTGCGGAAGATAGACCACCTGCTCTGCGCGACGTGAGAACGGCTGCGTCAGCAGATTTTCCCCCTCCAGCAGCAGCTCGCCGCGGCAGGGTCCCAGACCCGCCATCGCCCGCATTAACGTTGATTTACCGCTGCCGTTTGGCCCCAGCAGCGCGGTGATTTTCCCTCGCGGCAGATGGGGAACCGTCAGGTTCTCGATCACCTTGCGTCTGGGGTAGCCGGCGCTGAAGTAAGACAGCGACAGCCCGGATAACGTCTGGTCGCTCATGCCTGCCCCCGATGACGTAAAATAATGCTCAAAAAGAACGGGACCCCGACCAGGGAAGTGACGATCCCCACCGGAATAATGGCCCCCGGGATCAGGTTCTTCGAGGCGATGGAGGCCAGGGAGAGCACCAGAGCGCCGATCAGCGCGCTGGCGGGCAGATAAAAGCGATGGTCTTCGCCGAAGAGCATCCGCGCAATATGCGGCGCCACCAGGCCGATAAAGCCGATTGGCCCGACAAAGGCCACCGAAAGCGCCGACAGTATGCTGATCCGCAGCAGCGTGGTCAGGCGCAGGCGGCGAACGTTAATGCCAAAACTGATGGCCCGGTCCTCGCCCAGCCGCAGGGCGGTCAGCTTCCACGCGCTGCGCAGCGACAGGGGCATCACCAGCGCCAGGGCGACCAGCAGGATGGCGACTTTGCTCCAGGAGGCGCGGTCGATGCTGCCCATGGTCCAGAACACCAGCCCCTGCAGCGTGTCTTCGTTGGCGATGAACTGCAGCATCGAGACCAGGGCGTTAAAGGTAAAGACCAGCGCGATGCCGAACAGGATGACCCCGGAGGTGGCCACCTGGGTCCAGCGGGTGATGCCGTCCAGCAGCAGGGCCGCCAGCAGGGCGAAGATAAAGGCGTTGGCCGAGATAAACCACTGGCCGGGAATACCGGGCAGGCCAATACCCAGCACAATCGCCAGCGCGGCGCCAAACGCCGCAGCCGAGGAGACGCCAAGGGTAAACGGACTGGCCAGAGGGTTATTGAGGATGGTCTGCATTTCGGCGCCGGCCAGTCCCAGCGCCAGACCGACGATAATCGCCATCACCGCATAGGGCAGACGGATATCCCAGACGATGGCGCGCGTGCCCGGATCGGCGCTGGCCGGATCGGTTAACGTCTGCCACAGGCTCTGCAGCGGCAGACCGGAGGGGCCGAGCATAAAATCGAGCAGCAGCGACGCGACAATCAACAGCGCCAGCAGGAGCATCAGCAGCAGACGGCGACGCACGATACGGCGATAGTCATCTATCACGCCAGAGGTCCCGGCGGGCAGCCCGTCGAGCACGGAGTCGGAGGTTAAACGCATGCCGGATTACTCGCTCTGCTGCCAGGAGAAGACGAACGGCTGGTCCGGCAGGTCGGTGAAATGGCGCACGATATAATGGTAAGTCTCATCCGGGTTGAGATCGCCGAAGGCCTGCGGGTAGATATCTTTCGCCAGGTATTCCATGCCGACAATATTCCACGGGTGGTTATAGAAGTGGTGATAGACGCCATAGGCCCGCTTTGCCTGTACCGCCGGGATCTGGCTGACCCCAGGTCGCGCCAGCAGGATCTGCGCCTGGGCCTTCACCGCCTCCGGCTTAACCTCATAACCCAGGGGCAGCACCTGGCTGTTGCCGCGCTTCGAGCCGGTCATGATCCAGGCGTCGGGCTTCATGCTGATGATTTTCTCCAGCGAGACGAACCCGGAGGCGCCCGGCAGCAGCTGCGAACCGATATTGTTCGCCCCGACCGCCTCCACCAGCCCGCCCCAGCCGCTGTGGCCGTGGGTAAAGCAGCAGGCGTCGCTGTTGCCGGCCAGCGCTTCCACGAAGACGTTGGCCTTCGGCGTGATGGCCGCGGTTTTCTGGCGAATCGTCTGCAGCTGCTGACGATAGTAATCGGTAAAGGCTTTGGCCTGGCTCTCGCGGTTAAGGACTTTGCCCAGCAGGTCGATGCTGGGGGCGGTATCTTTCGCCGGGTCGATCTCATAGTCGACAAACAGCACCGGAACGTGCAGGGCGCTGAGCTTGTCGATGACGCCGCTCTCCATCAGCGCTGGCCTGGCGCGCAGCTGGGCGATCATCAGATCCGGCTGACGGGCGATGACGCTTTCAAGATCGACGTTCCCTTTGTCGCTGAAGCCCATGTCAAGGATCGTGACCGACTGCGGCCACGTCGTTTTCAGCATCTGCCAGGTGGCAACATCCTGCTTTTTCGCCAGATTATTCCATGCCACCAGCCGTTTAAACGGATTGTCCCGGTCCAGCAGGGCGAGGGTCATAATGTCGCGGCCATCCTGCAAAATAATACGCTGTGGCTCTTTGGCCAGGGTGACCTGCCGGCCGTCGAGGTCAGTAACCGTCAGGGGATATTGGGTTGCATAGCTGAAGAGGGGCGTCGCGATCAGCGCAGTAAGTAACAGCGATCTTACTGATTTTCTTGCCATAAAAGGAGTTCCGTTTGCCAATTTATAAATATAATGATTCTGAGAATTATTCTCGAACAAACATCAACGGCAAGTATATCAAGGACAAATTTCATAAAATGTAACAAACATATTGGAAATTATGCCAACGCCGACAGGGCGCGCACGGCGGCAGCATTTTCTGCCATGGCTGGAGGTCGAAGACGTTTTTCAGGCTAATTCCTAATGTCATCCCCGGTTCGTTGTGCCATCCTGAATGCGACTCATAACACGACACGTGAGAGAGGATATTATGAAAAAAGCAATGATTGCGTTATCGGCTATTCTGGTTGCAGCTCCGGTTTTTGCTGCGACAACACATGCAACAGATGATACCGTCGCGGCGGCGAATGCCAATGCCAACACCGCCAAAGAGAAGCTGCACCAGGCCCAGCATGAGGGCGAAGAGCAGCAGCTGAAGGCGAAACATGCTGCCGAAGGCAAGCAGGACAGCGTTGGCAGCCAGGTGAGCGAAGGCGCGCAGAAAACCTGGAACAAGACCAAAGAAGGCACCGAGAAGGGGTGGGATAAGACCAAAGAGGTCAGTGAAAAAGGCTGGAATGCCACCAAATCCGGTGCGGAAAAGGGCTGGGATAAAACCAAAACCGGCGCCGAAGAGTTAAAAAATAAAGTGACTGAATAAGTCCTTTTACCTGTCTGAATCAAGGTCGCGAAAGCGGCCTTTTTTATTGCCCCGCCATCAGCACAACCTCTTCCCGACAGCCGATGCCAGGAATCGTCCTGGTTAACCAGTTACTCACTCTTTCTTCACATTTGCCCGGTACAAAGGAGCTGAATCAGGAGGTGTACCATGAAAAAGATGATTTCTCTGGCAGTAATTTTATCGTGTGTGCTGAGCGTCCCGGCCTTTGCCGATGGCCCGAACGACGGCCATCGCCCGGGGCAGCCAACGGTGTGGCAGAACGGTCCGGACCATGATGGGCATGCGCCGCAGGGCGGACCTGACGCGCATCATCAGGGCGACCATGACCAGCGTGGCCCGGATCGCGACGGTCATGGCAAACGCGATCAGGCACGTCATGAGCAGGACCATTTCGCCTGGCGCGGGAACGATTTCCGCAAAGGACACCCGGCTCCGGCGCCGTTCCGTGGCGATGAATATCGCGTCCGCGACTGGAGCGACCGCGGCCTGCCGCCCCCGCCGGAAGGCCATCACTGGTCCTATATCGACGGTAACTATGTGCTGATCGCTGCGGCGACCGGGATCATCACCTCGATTCTGGTGAGCGGCGCCCTCGGCCACTAAATGCGCTGCTCCGCGACGCCGGGTCAGGGAAAGCCTGATCCGGCGATGGCGCACTCGCGGAAAGCTACGGGTTCAGCGCAGCATCCGGCCAGTATTTATAACCATTGATCATTGCCTGGGCGGCCAGCCCTTTTTCGGTCAGGTCGTAGACGTTGACCTTCGAGGGCAGGGAGGCGGTATCTGACGCCACGCCGCTGGTGGAGGCGGCGATCGGCGCGATGCCTTTGTCATCATATTTTGCGGCGGCATTCGCATCGGCGCCAACCATGTATCCCTGGCGAATAAAGGTCTCCAGGGCCGCTTTATCATGGAAAACCAGCACCGTGCGCTGCTGCTTAATCCCCATCCCCAGGCCGGCGCCGCCCTGGGCCATTTTCATATAGGTATCCTTCCCGGTGGCCTTATTCCGCACCACGCCGTAACCGCTGCCAAACCCGAACAGCAGGATCTTGCTGCTGTTATTGGCAAACACCGCATACCCCTTCGCATGCTGAATATCACTGCGGGCCTCAGGCTGCAGGGCGTAAAGCTTGTTGAGGGTTTCGCTGCGCATCTTCTGGATGCTGGCCCGCTGCTGGCTGGCGGTATCGCCCTGCGCGCTGCAGCCCGCTAGCATGACGATGGCGGCGAGGGAAAGCGTCTGTAATTTCATACACGTTTATTTTATTTAAATCTGAATATGGTCGGGAATGGTAGGTTAAATAACGGTAAATCCTCCATAAAATAAACGTTTATTTTTAAATTTCACTATTTTTATTATTTATTACTCTGTAATGTGCGGATTATTAAATAAGATGAGTTCATTCCAGGTATTAGAAATGCTGCTTGCATAAAGTTTCCACCACGTTACCGTGTTAAGTCCTTAATTTATTTCCCGGAG
This sequence comes from Klebsiella sp. X1-16S-Nf21, assembly GCF_002837615.1. Lineage (NCBI taxonomy): Bacteria > Pseudomonadati > Pseudomonadota > Gammaproteobacteria > Enterobacterales > Enterobacteriaceae > Klebsiella > Klebsiella sp. X1-16S-Nf21. The sequence continues at coordinate 49,495 of NZ_PJDK01000025.1, read as the reverse complement.
AACGGCATGAGTGATTATGTAATCCCCGAAATTAAAGCGACGGAAGATGAAATGATTTCTATCCGTCATTATTTACATGCCAATCCGGAATTAAGTCTGGAAGAGTTTAATACCAGTGAGCTGGTGGCTGGCAAACTGGCGGAGTGGGGCTATCAGGTCACCCGCGGCCTCGGTAAAACCGGCGTCGTCGGCAGCCTGAGCAAGGGCGACTCGCCGCGTACTATTGGCCTGCGCGCCGATATGGACGCGCTGCCGATCCATGAAACTACTGATTTGCCCTGGGCCAGTACGGTACCCGGAAAAATGCACGCCTGCGGCCATGACGGCCATACCACCATTCTGCTGGCGGCGGCGAAATACATCGCCTCGCCGGCCTGCCAGTTTAACGGCACGGTGCATCTGATTTTTCAGCCGGCGGAAGAGGCTATCGGCGGCGCCGATTTAATGATTAAAGACGGGCTGTTCGAGCAGTTCCCCTGCGAACGCATCTTTGGCTTGCACAACATGCCGGGGCTACCGGTGGGCAAGCTGGGCTTCTACGCCGGCAACTTTATGGCCTCGGCGGACACCGTCAAAATTACGATTACCGGCTACGGCGGCCACGGCGCCCATCCGGAGCGTACCGTCGACCCGATCGTCGCCGGCGCAGCGCTGGTGATGGCCCTGCAGAGCATCGTGGCGCGCAACGTGCCGCCGGGGGAAACTGCAGTGGTCAGCGTCGGCACCTTCCAGGCCGGTATCGCCTCCAACGTCATTCCGGAGAGCGTGGTGATGGAGCTGAGCGTGCGGGCGATGAAGCCGGACATTCGCGATCTGCTGATCAAGCGTATTCACGAGCTCGCTGATTTTACCGCCAAAAGCTATGGCGCCAGCAGCGTAGTGGAGGTGTACGACTCCTACCCGGTATTAACCAACAGCCCTGAAGAGACCGATTTCGCCCGGGCGCTGGCGCTGGAAGTGTTTGGCCGCGAAGGGGTACTGGAGTCGGTCTCGCCGATGAACGCCAGCGAGGATTTCGCTTTTATGCTGCGCGAACGCCCAGGGAGCTACTTCCTGCTCGGCAACGGTGAGAAAGGGGAGAAGGGCGGTTGCATGGTGCACAACCCCGGCTACGACTTTAACGATGACATTATCACCACCGGCGCGACGCTGTTCGCCCGCCTGGTGGAAAAGCACTGTCGCTAATCTCTGGAGAAGAACGCGAATGAAAAAATCACTGTTGCTATGGCTGGCATTAATGGCGTCGACGTCGGCGCTGGCCGAAGGGGGAAAGGAGATCCGCTTCGGCGTCGACCCGACTTTCGCGCCGTTTGAATGGAAAGATCCGCAGGGCAAGCTGGCGGGGTTTGATATCGATTTAGGCAACGCCATTTGCCAGCAGCTGCAGGCGAAATGCGTGTGGGTGGAAAGCAATTTCGACGGCATTATCCCGGCGCTGAAGGCGCGTAAATTCGACGCGATCCTTTCCGGGATGTACATGACCGAGAAGCGCAAAGCGCAGATTGCCTTTAGCGACAAGCTATATAACGGGCCGGTGTTCCTCGTGGCGCGTAAAAATACCCTGCAGGGCAATACGCCGGAACAGCTGAAGGGCAAAACCATCGGCGTGGAGCAGGGCTCGGCGCAGGAGACTTATGTTAACCAGCACTGGCGGCCGCAGGGGATTAACATTGTGGCCTACCAGGGGGCCGATAGCGTGGTGCGTGACCTGGAGTCCGGGCGCATCGACGGCGCAGTGCTCTCCGGGATGATGGCCGACTACAGCTTCCTGCAGCAGCCGCAGGGTAAGGAATTCGCCTTTGTCGGCGGCCATCTGCAGGACGATACGCTGTTTGGCGCCGGGGCGGCGATCGGCTTGCGTAAAGACGATGAGGCACTGCGTCAGGAAATTAACGGTGCCATTGCGAAGATTCTTGCCGACGGCACCTATAAAAAATTAGCCGGCAAATATTTTAGCTTTGATGTTTATTCCGGGACATAATGTCTGAGTGTACCTGCGGGCGTGGAGCGCCCGCCGTAAGATTCCTTTTCTGATTATCCAATCACCTCCTCTCCTGACCCCTGCGGTTACCTGAGGGAAGCAGAATATAAGCTAAGGAGTACTCGGCATGATGACACGTCCATTGGGTAAAACCGGATTTTCCATCGCCCCATTAGTCTTTGGCGGCAACGTCTTTGGCTGGACCATCGATGAAAAAACCAGTTTTGCTCTTCTTGATGCTTTTGTTGACCACGGTTTTGACGCTATCGATACGGCGGATGTTTATTCCCGCTGGGCGGAAGGCAACCAGGGCGGCGAATCCGAAACCATCATCGGTCGTTGGCTGCAGGCGCGCCCCGGCATGCGCGATAAGGTCAAAATCTTCACCAAAGTCGGCTCCGATTTAGGCCTACCCGGCCATAAAGGGCTCAGCAAAGCCTGGATCCAACAGGCGGTAGATGACTCCTTACGCCGCCTGAATACCGACTACATTGATCTCTACTTCTCCCACTGGCCGGATCCGCAAACCCCGGTGGAGGAAACGCTGGAGGCTTTCCACAGCCTGCAGCAGGCTGGAAAAATCCGCGCCATGGGGGCCTCTAACCTGGATGCGATGCAGCTGGCGGGGGCGCTGGAGGTAGCGCGTAAAGGCGGCTTGCCTGCCTGGCAGGTGCTGCAGCCGGAATATAACCTCTACCACCGCTCCGCGTTTGAAGGCGCGCTGTGCGATCTCTGCGTCAGCCGCGATATCGGGGTGGTGACCTACTACAGCCTGGCCTCCGGGTTCTTAACCGGTAAGTACCGCCAGCCATCGGATCTGGCCCAGAGCCAGCGCGGAGGGGGGATTGGTAAGTACCTGAATCCGCGCGGGATGCGGATTATCGATACCCTGGTGGCGGTCGCGGACGAGCAGGGGGCGAAGCCGGCTGAGGTGGCCCTGGCGTGGCTGATCGGCCGCGAAGGCGTGACCGCGCCGATCGCCAGCGCCACCAGCGTGGCTCAGGTGGAGAGTTTTGCCCGCGCGGCGGCGCTGAGCCTGAGCGCGGAGCAAGTGGCGCGACTGGACAGCGCCAGCGCCTGAGTCACTCCCTCTCTCCGGCGGGGAGAGGGAGAAGGGCTATACATGACGCGGACCGTAGGCCGGGTTAGGCGCCAGCCGCCACCCGGCACTAAAGCGGGTCCGTAGCTGATGCCATCGCCCGGTGGCGCTGCGCTTACCGGGCCTACGCGGTGTCAGTCTGTGAAAGGGACCCGTAGGCCGGTTAAGGCGCCAGCCGCCACCCGGCGAAATGACGGCGCAACCGGAAATGCCCCTGCTCGCGCTGCGCTTAGCAGGGCTACCACTCCAGTGCTATTTCCGAGCTGATTGCGCTCCCGATATTTCTTCTGCGTTATGTCACTCATGGCACAGGGAGCGCACAGGGGGCGGCCAGTCGCCGCCGCCCCCTGTACCCCCGGGCTCCGGCCAGCAACATCGCCACTGCGTGGTACCTTCGACTTTTCCCTGCAGGCTTCGGGTCGGGCCGAGGCAGCGTCCGTGCAAAACACGGCCCTCAGCCCGCATCCATGCGGGCTGCCCCGGCCTTCCGGGAACGTCTCAGCGATTTTGAGGCCGTCAGCACCGGCAGTTTCAGTCGCACAAGTGGGTAAATTAATGACTGGCTGCTCGGACCGTAGGCCGGGTCAGGCGCAGCCGCCACCCGGCGAAATGACGGGTGTGGTGCCTGAAAGCGTGCCCGGCGGCGCCCCTTTATTCCTGATGGCGGGTGACGTTGAGGATCTTCGCGCTGGCGCCGACCGGGAAATTGCTGAGGGCACCGAAATCGCTGCCCTGATAGCCCATGATCTTGCCGTCGGTGCGCATCTGCTGCAGATCGATCAGGATCACCCCCAGCGTGGGAATGATTTTCTCCCGCCAGACGAACAGATAGAGATCCTCAGCCACCTGCACATAGTGGCAGCGATCGACATCCGCCAGCCCCTTTTCCACACCGTCCAGACACTGCCAGGTGTAAAAATTGTCGTTGAGATAGATGTGCTCATAGCGCTCGGTCGGGCTGTAGGTGTACTGATTGCGCATGCCAATGAGCGCATCGGTAAAGTCCGGCAGCGGCCCCGACTGCTCATCCAGGCGGGCAAAAACAAACCGTGCCTCTACCGCGGTCAGCGGCAGGCCTTGCTCCACCCGGCTGAAGGCGTCCAGCCGCGCGGCGGCTTCGTCCGGCAGCTGGCCGTAGACCAGGGTGGCGTTGCGCTGTGTCAGGTTGCATACCGCGCTAATGCTGGCGTTATCCCGCTCCGGGTCAAGGAAGTCGATAAACAGAATGTCCGGGCGCAGGGCGGTTGCCCGCCAGGGCGCGCGCTTGCCGTTCCAGCTGAGCGTCTGGTCATCTTCGATAACCAACTGCTGCGGCTTACTGCCCACGACATAAAAAGTAAAGGTTTCGCCGGCGGGCAGGCTGGTGGTGGCGAGTAAATTACCGTGTGGCGCAAAACCATCGGCCAGCGCGCCGACCTGGATAAATACGGCTTCTGAAGTCATAGGGGCTCCTGAACAGAGTAGGGCGTTAGGCAAACGCCAGAGTGGGAACATCGACGATACTGGCGCCGCCGTCGGCGACCAGCGTGGCGCCGCTGATGATGGCGGCCTGCGGCGAACAGAGAAACTGACAGGCCTCGGCTATCTCCTCGGGGCTGGCGGGGCGGCGCAGCGGAACATCGCGACAGACCCGCTGATAAGCCTCCGTCAGTGATAGCCCTTCTGCCTCCATCAGCGGGCGCATCTCTTCATCCGCCATCGGCGTCGTGACCCAGCCGGGACAGATGGCGTTGGCGCGTACCCCCTGTGGGCCGTAATCGCGGGCGACGGAACGCATCAGGCCAATTAAGGCGTGTTTGGCGGTGACGTAGCCGCAGGCCTGCGGCCCGGCGGCGAGTGAGGCGATGGAGGCGACAAACAGGACATTGCCTCGGCGGGCAATGAGCGAGGGCAGACAGGCGCGAACGCTGGCGAACGCGCTGGTGAGATTGCCGTCCAGCGCCTCGCGCCACTGGCTGTCGCTGGTCTCGGCGGCGGGGCTGTTGCCCATCCCGCCGGCGCTGCAGATGAGGACATCAATACCGCCAGCCTGGTCGAGGATCGCCGGCAGCAGCCGCTGACCCCAGACCTCGCCGTCGGCGGCATCGCCCACCAGCGCTGTCGCGCCGGTCTCATCGGCGACAGCCTGCAATGGCGCTTCGCGCCGTCCGGTAATAAACACCCGGTCGCCCGCGGCGCACATCAGCCGCGCGCAGGCGGCGCCAATTCCGGTTCCACCGCCGGTGATCACCACGACTCTCGCCATTCGCTCTCTCCTGTTATAGGGTCTTCGATTACCTTAAAAAGCGCGTCAGGTCCCGGCTATCGTCCGGAAGAACGATAGCCGTGGCGGTTAATGGATCTCTCTCACAGGGCGCCGTTCTCATTATTTCGGCAACAGCGGGTCAGGCGTCATCACATGATTACGCCGCGGCGAAAATTAATTGCATCCTGTTAAGGGTATAAGTGAAAAAAAACAGAAATCCATCGTTCTTTAGGATGAGAATGACGCGTCGGGGATAGGTTTTTTTTATCACCAGGGGCAGGTACGCCGGGTGTTAATCTTTTTTGTTTATATTTTAACGCGGCTATCGTAAAGCATGGCGGGTGTATTTTTTAAATGCTTTATATAACAATGGTTTGTTGAAAATTATGTAACGGCTATCACATTGTTAATATGTTAATGATTGTGTTACTTAAATGTGAAATGTATGCTTCAATTATCAGTAGTCATCCATGTGTCATGTACCATCATCTCGACGGGGAGGCCCTATCATGTCTGCTTTGTTAAAAGCCAGCCGTAATGATGCGATAATAGCCCGTTGTTTACAGACTATTTCCCAGCTAATTCCACTGACTTCAGCGGTCTTTTATCGAGTAAATAATCGTTTAAAACCCGAAAGCTATATATTGCATAATATTTCCGATAATACGCACCAACAATATCTGGAAAACTTCCAGCCGCTGGATCCGCTTCTGCCCTCGCATTTTAGCCACCAGAACACCACCGTGGCGGCGATGACGCCGCGGCTCTGCGACCGCAACCGCCATTACTATCATGAATTCATGTTGCCGAATAACGTACGCGACATGACCGAGATCTTTATTCGCCGCGAGCGGCGGATCATCGCCGGTATCTCGCTGATGCGCGACGTGCCTTTCTCCAGCGAAGAGCGCCAGCGGGCTCAGGCGGTGCTGCCGCTGGTGGAGCTGGCCATTCGCGACTGTCTGCAGGAAGACGATGACCTGCCCGCCATCCTGACGGCGAAAGAGCGGGAAATCGTCGGCATGGTGCGCGAAGGCGCCAGCAATAAGCTGATTGCCCGCCAGCTGGATATCTCGCTCTCGACGGTAAAAACGCACCTGCGCAACATTTTCGCCAAGACCGAAGTCGTCAATCGTACCGAACTGGTTTCCCGAACCTGGATGCCGGCCGCTCAGCGTACGCTGCATCTGTGATCTGACTTTCGCATCCCGCGCGCGCCGTGGCAGCACGGCGTTTTCCTGATGCCTGTGGGTATCACTCCCTGGAGGATCCTCCGGGGGGAGGCTTTTTTGACCGGAGCACGCCTACGATGTCGAGTACCCCTCTCACTGATAATGCGCTTTCCCGGCCCGCCGGGTTGGTGGTCTCCCTGCGTTTGCTGGCGGCGATCGTGATTTTTGCCGCTATTGCGCCGGGTATTCTGATGACCGCGCCGGCGGTGGCGGCGCAGCTGGCCAGCGAATGGCAGCTTAAACCTGGGCAGATCGGCTGGCTGTTCTCGGCGGAGCTGGGGGCGATGAGTCTGGCGACGCTCCCGGCGTGGTGGTGGATGAGCCGCCTCGACTGGCGGCGGGTCGCCCTGATGGCCGGGGTGGTGTTTCTGACCGCCAACCTCGCCTCGGCGGTGGTCACCCAGTACGAGACGCTGCTGGCGGCGCGCTTTCTCGCCTCGCTGGCGGGCGGCACGCTGATGATTTTGTGTATCAGCTGCGCGGCGGGGACGCCGAACCCGTCGCGGGTCTACGCCTTTTGGGTGCTCGGGCAACTGCTGTTAGGCATGCTTGGCCTGCTGGTGCTGCCCGGCCTGTTCGCGACCTTTGGCCTGAAGGTGGTTTATCTGATCCTCGCCGCCATTATGCTCTGCTGTTTGCCGCTGGTGTCCGCTTTCCCTCCGCGCTTTCAACCGCTCTCTGCCTCCCACCAGCTGCCGTCGACGGCGCTGTGGCGTCAGGCGCTGGCGGTGCTGGCGGTACTCACTTTCTATATCAGCCTCAGCGCAGTGTGGACCTTTATCGGCACCATCGGCAGCGCGGCGGGGCTAACCCCGACGCAGGTCGGTCTGGTGCTGGCGGCGGCGACGGTTTGCGGCATTATCGGCGCCGGCGGCGCGGCGCTGCAGGGTACCCAGCGGGCCGATCGTTTACCGGTGTGGCTGGGCTACGGCCTGCTGATCGTCAGCGTTGGGCTGCTGATCGGCCAGCCGCTGCTGGTGCGCTACGCCATCGCGGCGCTGCTGTTTAAGTTCACCTGGACCTTCGTGCTGCCCTTTATTCTTGCCCGTGTGGCCGGGCTCGATAACAACGGCCGGCTGATGAACAGCATCAATCTGGTGATCGGCGGCGGCATGGCGGCCGGTCCGGCCTTAGCCGGGGCCTTACTGCAGCATTTTGCCAGCGCCGACCCGCTGCTGGCGGCGGCAGGCGTCTGCGCGCTGCTGTCATTGATTTTGATTGCGGCGGCGTCCGCCGCCGGGAAGAGTTAGCCCACGGGAGGATAGAGTGAAAAGAAAAACCGGTTTCTTCTTTGATGAACGTTGTTTCTGGCACAGTACCGGCCTGCACGCGGTGACGCTGCCGGTGGGCGGGTGGGTGCAGCCGCCCGCCGGTGGCGGCCATGCTGAATCGCCGGAGACCAAACGGCGGATGAAAAACCTGATGGACGTCTCCGGGCTGACGCCGCAGCTGGCGCTGCGCAGCGCGGCGCCGGCGAGCCTTGAGGACCTGCGGCGGATCCACCCCGACAGCTATCTGGAGCGCTTCAAGGCGATCAGCGATAACGGCGGTGGCATGCTCGGCAAAGAGGCGCCGCTGGGGCCGGGCAGTTATGAAATCGCCTGTCTTTCCGCCGGGCTGACCTGTGCGGCGGTGGAAGCGGTGCTGGAGGGGGAGCTGGATAATGCCTATTCGCTGTCGCGCCCGCCCGGACACCACTGTCTGCCGGACCAGTCGATGGGATTTTGTTTCCTCGCCAATATTCCCATTGCCGTCGAGCGGGCGAAAGCGCAGCTGGGGCTGGGCAAGGTGGCGATCATTGACTGGGATGTTCACCACGGCAACGGCACCCAGCATATCTACCTGCAGCGCGACGACGTACTGACTATCTCCTTGCATCAGGACGGCTGCTTCCCGCCGGGCTACGCCGGCGAGGACGATCGCGGCGTGGGCGCGGGCGAAGGTTACAACATTAATATTCCGCTGCTGGCCGGGGCGGGGGATGACAGCTGGCGCTATGCGCTGGAAACTATCGTCATTCCTGCGCTGGCGCGTTTTGAGCCGGAGCTGATTATTATCGCCTGCGGCTATGACGCCAACGCCATGGATCCATTAGCGCGGATGCAGCTACATAGCGACAGCTTCCGGGCGATGACCGAACAGGTCCAGCAGGCGGCGGATCGCCTGTGCGGCGGGAAACTGGTGATGGTGCACGAGGGCGGCTACGCCGAATCCTACGTGCCGTTCTGCGGCCTGGCGGTGATGGAAACGCTGAGCGGTATCCGTACCGAGGTCCAGGATCCGCTGCGGGAATTTATTCAGCAGCAGCAGCCGCGGGCGGAGTTCGCGCAGTTCCAGAGGCAGGCTATCGATCGGCTGGCGCAACGGTTTGGTCTGCTATAAAACGCCTCAGCTTCCCCGCTGTGATGGCGGGGAAGTCAATGCTTTCCCTTCTGCGATTCCACCGCGCATCCACTGACTTACCGCCTGATTAATCATCGCCAGCACGCTGAGCAGCAGCATCCGCTGCTGCGCTTCCAGCCGCAGATAACGGCGCAGCGGGGGCATTTTACAGACCACTTCGCTGGCGGCCCAGGGTTCAATGCTGCAGCGCCAGCCGCTACTATCAAAGGTCAGCGAAAAGCGGCGGTAATCCAGCTCGCTTAAGGTCTGCTGGAGATTAGGAAAACCGTTGAGATAGCTGGCGAGTTCCTCGCTGCCTTTGCCGCCGATAAAGCGGATCGGCTGGCGTTTCCACCAGCCGGATTGATGGGCGCGAATGTTACCGCGAGCGGGCCGGGTCACCGGCCCCTCGACGACAAACTCGCAGCTGTGAATGCTGGCCATAAACAGCCGCTTCTGACGCACGCTGAAGGTCACGGCGGTGGCGTCGTTCAATCGCAGCAATGCGCTGCGTTCGCTCAGCTTTTCGCACGGCCAGCCCGCCAGATCGCGCTGCACCGCGTTCATTAACGGCGTCTCAAACCAGGGGACGGAGGACATCTGGCGTCATCTCCCCGCGGATCTGTTTTTCATAATTGTTGATGGCGCGCTCCACCACCTCTTCCACTACCAGCGGCTTGAACGGATTGACGCGCTGCACACACACCGTCCAGAACAGGGCGTAAGCGGCGGTCAGGCCGAGCATTATGCCGAACGGTACCAGCACCTGGCGGCTGTCCATCCCGGGCGGCGTGATATTGACGATAGCGATGATGATCCCGACGCTGGAGATAATCTGCGGCAGCGGGAACCACGGCGAGCGGTAGGCGCGCGGCAGGTCCGGGCGGCGAATGCGCAGCATCACCACCGACAGCGTCACCAGCAGATAGGCGACGCCCCAGGCGCAGACCGCGGCGAGGATCAGCGGCACGATGCGGTCCAGATCGCCGTTCAGATACCAGGCGTGCAGGCAGGGGATCGCCACCCCGATGGCAATGGCGATCACCGGCGTCTTAAAGCGCGGGTGCAGCCAGGTCAGGAAGCGGGGCAGCGCGCCGTCCAGTGCCATGCCGTAGATAATACGCGGCACGGCGGCCATCAGCGTATTGATGGTGGCGCAGCCGGCCAGCAGCAGCCCGACCCCCAACCAGTACTGGCCGGCGTGGCCCATCACCCGTTCGGCGAAGGCCGGGATCGCCATCGGTGTATCCAGCAGATGGACGTTGTTGGCCGCGTCGAGCACGGTATTCTCCACCTGGCGGTTGATCGCCGCGCCGTAGATAAACATGCAGCTGGCGACTCCCAGCAGGCCCAGCGCCATCGCCCGCGGAATAGTGCGGTGGGCCTGTTTAATCTCCGGCGCCATCGGCGTCACCAGTTCGCAGCCGACGAACATAAACATCGCCATGCCGATATAGCCGAACAGACCGTTGATATCGCTGATGTTCAGCGGCGTGCCGAACCAGCCGGAAAGATGAGTCACCGGCGCCATAAAAATGCCACACAGGCCGAAAATAGTCAGTGTGGTCCACATGCCGAAGGTCAGCACCACTTCGACCTTGCCGAAGATTTCCACGCCGATGGCGTTGAGCAAGCCGAAAATCACCACCATGCCGACACCCACCATCCAGGTGTTCTGGTGGGCGGCCATCTGAGCGTTGATCGATTCGAAGTTCACCAGCGCCATAATGCCCGCCAGGATCGTCTCCGCCGTCCCGGCGAAAATATGGACGATCAGATAGGCGCACAGCGCGCCGGTGATAGCGAAGAAGCGGCCCATGCCGCAGGAGATATAGTCGTACACCGAACCGGTGGTAGGAATGAGCGTCGCCGCCTCGGCAAAGGTGGTGACCTGCGCCTGCATCATAATAAAGGCCAGCAGCACCGCCAGCGCGAAGGTATCGCCGCCCATGCCGAAGCCGCTGGTGACCGTCAGGATCACCGGGCTGGCCATGATCAGCCCGACGGAGCTGGCGAGGGTGGTCGGGAAGCCGACGACGCCGCGCTCAAGATGGCTGGCGAGTCTGTTACTAAACATAGTCAACCTCTGCACAATAATGGGGTAGGGCAGGGAATAGCCAGCGCCACTCCCGGATAGTCATAATTTAGGCGGGCATCCTGCTCAATGAATATCGTCCGGAAGGTGGAGGGCGGCGCATGATTCTGTGACGCAGTCGATGAATGTCGCGGTGGATAAACAACATGACCCCGAAAACCGGGGCCATCCGTCTTGCCACGTTGCGCGTATTTCTGCCGGATGGCGGCTGCGCCTTATCCGGCCTACGGTCCGTGCGGCCTGCCTTTAATTTATTCACCATGCTGACTGAAACGCCGGTGTTGGCGGCCTCAAAACCCCCGGTGGCGCTGCTGCTTACCGGGGCTACAGCGCTGTGCGATTTGGTAGCCCGGAGAAGGCGCAATGCGCCGCCTCCGGGTCCCCCTGTGCGCTCCCTGCGCCGCCGGGCATTATCAGCGTGTTAGCGCGTCTCGACGTTCGCCAGGTAGTGCTTCACAAAGCGCGGCGTCAGGATTTTCCACTCCACTTCGGTGCCCTGTTTAACAAACCAGCTGTCGCCCGGCGCAAAGCGCTGCGGCTCGCCACCGGCGACGGTCAGCTCCACTTCGCCTTCCAGCACGGTGGCATGCTCGGTAAACGGATAGGTCATGGTAAAGCTCCCCTCAGTGGACGAAAACAGTCCGCAGGTAAAGGCGTCCTGCGGCTCGCCGTAGATCATCGCCCCGGCCACCTGCGGGTCTCCCGCGGTCGGCGTCGCGCCGAGCAGGCTGACGCTGCCGATCGGCTGCAGGTCAGGTACCGGGTGTTTAAGTTTAAAAGCGTGCATAGCGTTCTCCTGGTTAACTCCGGCCTTTCCAGAAACCGGCGGTTTGATGCATCAATTTTCCGGCTGTGACTAATAGCAAGCGCAGGCTGTCACGGCCGTGGATGGTCGCGTGGGGGATGCTGCTCAGCAGGCGATAGCGGTCGGAACCGCCGTTGATCCCTTCGGCGAGGATTTTGCACACGATGTGCGACGGGGTGACGCCGAAGCCGGAGTACCCCTGGACGTAAAAGACGTTGTTGTGATCGCGTAGGGTGCCGATCTGCGGGAACAGGTTGGCGCTACAGGCCATCGGCCCGCCCCAGGCGAAATCGATCTTCACATCCTTCAGATAGGGGAAGACCTCCGCCAGCAGGGTGCGATTCCAGGCGGCGAAATCGTTCGGCGTATATTCCACAAAGCGAGTCGCGCTGCCGAACAACAGGCGATTTTCCCGGGTGACGCGGTAGTAGTTAATCACCGGGCGAATATCGCTGAAGGCGCCGCGCAGTGGGCTGATGCGCTCGATCAGTTCATCGGAAAGGGGCTCGGTCGACACCTGATAGGAGTAGGTCACCAGCGTCTTGTTGTAGATCTCCGGCTCCATATTGTTGAGGAAGCTGTCGCAGGCCCACAGTAGTTTGGCGGCTTTGACGCTGCCCATCGCGGTGCGTACCCGCACCTGTTTGCCGTAATTCACCTCCACCACTGGCGAGGATTCGAAGATCTTTACCCCCAGCGAATGGGCGGCCTGCGCCGAACCGAGCAGCATATTGAGCGAATGGATCTGCCCGCCGCCCATATGTTTCAGCGCGCCGCAGTAGACCTCGGAGCCAACCACCTGCTGCACCTCTTTGCCGGTATACAGTTCGATTTCTTCATCCGGGGTAGCGGCTTTAAACTCCTTCTCCCACTGGCGCAGCGTTTTGAGCTGCCGCTGGTTATAGGCGAGATAGCCGTAGCCGGGGACGAAATCGGCGTCGATATGGTATTTGCGGATGCGTTCGCGAATGATGCCCGCGCCGAGGTTGGCGATTTTAAACAGCGTCTCCAGCCCCTCTTTGCCGACGTGCTTTTTCACCGCTTCGATGTCGTGACCGATACCGGCCATCACCTGGCCGCCGTTGCGCCCGGTACCGCCGTAGCCAAGATGGCGCGCCTCCAGCACCACCACGTTGGTGATACCCTGTTCCGCCAGCTCAAGGGCGGTGTTAATCCCCGAGAAGCCGCCGCCGATAATCACCACGTCGGCTTCAATATCTTCCCGCAGCGCCGGGAAATGGAGGTGGTATTTCTTCGTCGCGCCGTAGTAGTTCAGCGCATCGATTTTAATGTTCATCGCGTTACCCTGTGGTCTTGCCTGGCTCAAGGTCCTCATCACAGCACGCCATGCGGGCGTTGAATATCGTCCGGAAGAATGACGTTCTTTAGAACGATGGGCGGCGCAGAGCAACCGTGCTGTGATAGGCCAACTTTGCTAAAAAAACGGGTGCTGACGATGAGCGAGATAACCTTACTGGCGGAAGTGACCGCCTTTTTACGCCAGCCACACGGGCAGTTTATTGCCGGTCAACGTGAGGCGGGCCACGGCGCGCCGTTCGCGGTGGTTAACCCGGCCACCGGTCAGGCAATTGCTGAGGTGACGGCAGCGGATGTGGATCAGGCGGATCGCGCCATGGAGAGCGCCCGCCAGGCGTTCAGTCAGTGGCGTGAGATGCCGACGCTGGCGCGCGGTACGCTGCTGTTGAAGCTGGCGGATGCCCTGGCTGAGCATCGCGAAGCGCTGGCGCAGCTGGAAAGTCTCTGCTCCGGCAAGACCATCATGCTGGCGCGGATGTTGGAGCTGGATCAATCGGTGGCGTTTTTGCGCTACTTCGCCGGCTGGGCGGGGAAAGTCACCGGCGAAACGCTGGATGTCTCGCTCCCCTCCATGAACGGTGAGAAATATACCGCCTTCACCCGCCGCCAGCCGCTGGGGGTGGTGGTCGGCATCGTGCCGTGGAACTTCTCCATCATGATTGCCATCTGGAAGCTGGCGGCGGCCCTGGTCTGCGGCTGCACCATCGTCCTCAAACCGAGCGAGTATACGCCGCTGACGCTGCTGCGCGTGGCGGAGCTGGCGAAAGCGGTGGGTATCCCGGATGGGGTGATTAACGTGGTCAACGGCACCGGCGGCGAGATTGCCCAGCGGCTGATGACGCATCCGGCCTGCGCCAAGGTGAGCTTCACCGGCTCGGTGGCCACCGGTGAAAAAGTCCAGCAGTCGGCCTGCGCGTCAGGTAAACGGGTGACCCTTGAACTGGGGGGCAAAAACGCCGCGCTGTTCCTCGATGACCTGACGCCGGAGGCGATGGTCAACGGCATTATTGAAGCCGGCTACCTGAACCAGGGACAGATTTGCGCCGCTGCGGAGCGTTTTTATCTGCCGCAGGGCAAACTGGATGCGGTGCTGGCGCTGCTGAAAGACAAGCTCAGCGCCTTCGCGCCGGGATCGCCGCTGGATGAACAGACGCTGATGGGGCCGCTGGCTAACCGCCAGCAGTACGAGAAAGTGCTCAAACTGATCCAGACCGCGCGCGACGAGGGGGATACCATCGTCTGCGGCGGCGAAGCGCTGCCGGGAGAGGGGTATTTCCTGCAGCCGACTGCGGTCAAAGTCCGCAGCGAAGAGAGCACCCTGATGCGCGAGGAGACCTTCGGTCCGGTGTGCAGTTTTATCGGCTATCGCAGCGAAGAAGAGGCGCTGGCGCGGATCAATGCCTCACCGTATGGCCTGGCGGCCAGCGTCTGGTCGGATAATATTCGCCAGGCGCTGCGCTACTCGGAGGCGATTGACGCCGGCATCGTGTGGGTCAATATGCATACCTTCCTCGACCCGGCGGTACCGTTCGGCGGCATGAAGGGCTCGGGCATCGGGCGCGAATTCGGCAGCGCGTTTATCGATGATTATACGGAGCTGAAGTCGGTGATGGTGCGCTATTAATCGCCGTTCAGCGACATAGCGCTGTCATGTGTCGCTTTGCGCCAGATGGGCAACACATCGTGTGCCTTCTGGCCTGCAACCCGGGCGGTGCACGGCATCGCTTCCGGGACGCTTTTCCCGTCACGGATCCTGTCTTCCCCTCGTAATCCGCCATTGCCGTAAAAAAAATCAGCAGATTATCTTTTTTGCCCGCCAGGACTTGTTTGACATTGGATAATGAGTATAGTTCTCATTCTCTTTTTCATTCGTAATTTTGGCAAGGTTCGAGCTGCGCCAGTGAGTCGTTCACTAAGAGTCGCGAAGGCGTAGGGTGACGTAAAGACAGCAGGCTGGAAACACACAATATCGGCCGCTGCGCGTCCATCGGGTCATTGATTTTTTATAGGGTTGATCCAATGAAATACACACTTCCGACGTTGACGCTGGCCATCAGCGCGGCGTTAAGCGGCTGCGCGACGCCTCATTCCTCTGCCGTTTCCCAACCGGTTGTCGACTCGCCAGCCCCTAACGTGGCGCAACCGCTGCAGCGCCAGCTAGCGGAAGGGCTGTACGAGATGGCGTTAAGCCCGCAGGGTGATGCGCTGTACGTCGCCAGCGCCGAAGGCTTTAAAAATGTGCAGGGCGGGGCGGTCTACACACTGGATCCGCACACCCTCAATACCATCGGCCTGACGCACACCGATCTGAAAAACTTCGCTTTACAGCTCTCTGCGGAGGGTAAAACGCTGTATGTCAGCAATTCGCTGGACGGCGGCATCAGCGCTATCGACACCGCCACCGGCAAGGTAAAAAACCGCCTGCTGTTCAGCGAGCGCAATGAAAAAGGTCGCCCTTATGGGGCACGTCAGCTGCTGTTGCTGAATAATACTCTCTACGTTGGCGCGGTCGCCGACCCGGCGCAAATCTGGGTGGTTGACGCCACCACTCTGAAGCTGAAAACGCGGATTAAAAATACCGGTAAATGGATGACCGGCCTGCACTACTCCGCACAAACCGGTCGCGTGTACGCCGCTAACGGCAGCGGTGAAATTCTGGTGATCAACCCACATAACCAGCGCATTGAACAGCGCTGGAAGCCGCTGGGCGACAAGCCAGCGCTGCTGCTTAATATGGCCGAAGATAGCGACACCGGCCGCCTGTTTGTGACTGATAACTCGAAAGCGAAAACCACTCTGGTGCTGGATATCCACAGCGGCAAGCTGCTTAAACAGCTCGACGTCGGCGATTCGCTGGCAGTGCAGTTCAATAAGAAACGCCACGAAATTTATATTTCGCAGCGTGAATCCGGCAAGGTTATCAGCCTTGACGCCAGCCGCTACACGCTGAAGAAAAGCTGGGCGCTGCCGGCCAATCCCAACAGCCTGCTGCTTTCCGCCGATGGTCAGACGCTATTTGTCACCGTCAAACAGCCCTTCAATAAAGACCACTCCACAAAAGGCCCGGACAGCGTCGTACGCATTGACCTGAACGCGCAATAAAAATAACGGGTCCGGCGACGGGCCCTTTGATTCATTTATCCTCATCCATGGGGCAAATTATGCACACCACGCACTATTCATCCTTCCCGCTGCGTAAAACGCTGCTGGCCTTAGCCATCGGCGCTGCCAGTCAAACGGCGATGGCCGCGGACGCTGCCGCCGCGAAGCAACCTGGCGAAGAGACCCTCATCGTCGAGGCTAACGAAACCAGCGATTTTAAATCCGGCGGCGACCTGGTGGTTCCGGCATTCCTCGACGGGCAGATCGCTCACGGCGGCCGTCTGGGGATGCTTGGCGAACAAAAGGCGATGGACGTTCCTTTTAACGTTATCGGCTATACCTCGAAGCTGATTCAGGATCAGCAGGCGAAAACCATCGCCGATGTCGTCAGTAACGATGCTGGCGTGCAGGCCGTACAGGGCTACGGCAACTTCGCCGAGACCTATCGAATCCGCGGGTTTAAGCTCGATGGCGATGACATGACCATGGGCGGCCTGGCGGGCGTGGTGCCGCGTCAGGTGATGGACACCCAGATGCTGGAGCGCGTTGAAATTTTCAAAGGAGCTAACAGCCTGCTTAACGGTGCGGCCAGCAGCGGCGTCGGCGGGATGATTAACCTTGAGCCGAAACGGGCGGAAGATCTGCCGACCGCGCGCGTTGGCGTCGACTATACCTCTGATTCTCAGGTGGGCGGCACCCTCGACCTGGGACGCCGTTTCGGCGACAACAACCAGTTCGGCGCCCGGGTCAACCTGGTGCATCGCGAGGGTGAAGGCGCTATCGATAATGATAAACGTCGTACTACGCTGGCTTCGCTGGGGCTTGATTACCGCGGCGACCGTTTCCGCTCCTCGCTCGATTTCGGCTACCAGAAGAAAACGTTCCACGGCGGTACGATGGGCGTCAATATCAGCGGCGTGGATTTCGTTCCGGCGCTGCCGGACAACAGCAAAAACTACAGCCAGAAGTGGGGCTATAGCGATATCGAAAGCGAATTCGGCATGGCGAAGGCAGAATATGACCTGACCGATAGCTGGACGGTATACAGCGCCCTCGGCGGCCAGCATTCGCATGAAATTGGCACCTACAGCGCGCCGAAGCTTCTGAATAAAAACGGCGATGCGACGGTGGGCCGCCTGGATACTAACCGCATTATTGACGCGATCAGCGGCATGGGCGGGGTACGCGGCGATTTCAATACCGGCGCGATTTCGCATAAGGTGAACCTCGGCTATGCGGCGCAGGTGCATACCGATGCTACCGCCTGGCGGATGTCGGCGAAGAATCCGACCACCAATATCTATGACAACCGTGATGTGGCGATGCCGGATAACGCCTATTTTGGCGGCAACTACCACGATCCGCTGGTCACCTCGCGCAGCCGTACGCAGGGCTGGCTGCTGAGTGATACCCTCGGCTTCTTTAACGATAAAGTGCTGTTTACCGCCGCCGCTCGTCATCAGAAAGTGGTTGTGCGCAACTACAGCAACGCCACCGGGCTGGAAGATACCTCTTCGCGTTATACTCAAAGCCGCTGGATGCCGACGTTTGGCCTGGTGTACAAGCCGTGGGAGCAGCTGTCGCTGTATGCTAACCATACCGAAGCGCTGCAGCCGGGCTCTGTGGCGCCGACGACGGCGGCCAATGCCGGGCAGAGTACCGGGATCGCGCACTCGAAGCAGGACGAAGTGGGCGTCAAGATAGATTACGGTACGATCGGCGGATCGCTGGCGCTGTTTGAAATCAAAAAACCGAACGCTATTTCCGATACCGCTGGCAATTACGGCCTCGACGGCGAGCAGCGTAACCGCGGCGTAGAGATGAACGTCTTCGGCGAGCCGATGCTGGGGCTGCGTCTTAACGCCAGTACGGTGTGGCTGGATGCCAAACAGACTAAAACCGCTAAAGGCGCCACCGACGGTAAAGATGCCATCGGGGTGGCTAACTTCTACGCGGTGCTCGGCGCCGAGTATGATATCAAGCCGGTGGAAGGCCTGACCGCCACCGCGCGCGTCAATCATAGCGGGTCGCAGTATGCCGATGCGGCCAATACCAAGAAGCTGGATAGCTACACCACCCTGGATTTAGGCCTGCGCTATCGTATGCGCCTGAACGCCGACCAGAACGAAATGACCTGGCGCGTCGGGGTGACCAACGTGACCAACGAGAAGTACTGGTCTGGCATTGACGATACCGGTACCTATCTGTTCGAAGGCGATCCGCGTACCGTGCGCGTCTCAATGAGCTACGACTTCTGACGCTAAAAAAGCGGGGCGGGCGGCTGACGCTCGCCCCGCGCAACTTGCGACAATTCCCCCTAAGTGATAAAAGGTGCCCCTTCACAAAAACACACAGGGGAACGACGTGAAAGACGCGTCAACGTCGTCGGATGCCGTAGAAGAGAGCGGCCCGACGCTTCATCGCGGTTTACAGAACCGACACATTCAACTTATCGCCCTTGGCGGCGCGATTGGTACCGGCCTGTTTCTTGGCATTGGTCCTGCGATTCAAATGGCTGGCCCGGCGGTCTTATTGGGCTACGCCGTGGCCGGGATTGTCGCTTTTCTGATCATGCGCCAGCTGGGCGAGATGGTGGTGGAAGAGCCAGTATCCGGCTCCTTTGCCCACTTTGCCTACAAATACTGGGGCCCGTTCGCTGGTTTCCTGTCCGGCTGGAACTACTGGGTGATGTTCGTGCTGGTAGGGATGGCGGAACTGACCGCCGCCGGGATCTACATGCAGTACTGGCTCCCCGACGTGCCCACCTGGGTTTGGGCGGCGGCCTTCTTCCTCATTATTAACGCCGTCAACCTGGTCAACGTCCGTCTGTATGGCGAAGCGGAGTTCTGGTTCGCACTGATTAAGGTGCTGGCGATTATCGGCATGATTGCCTTTGGCCTGTGGATGCTGTTTGGCGGCCACGGCGGCAGCAAAGCCGGGTTCGACAACCTGTGGAAACACGGCGGCTTCCTCGCCACCGGCTGGCACGGTCTTATTCTGTCGCTGGCGGTGATTATGTTCTCCTTCGGCGGGCTGGAACTTATCGGCATCACCGCCGCCGAAGCGCAAAACCCGGAAAAGAGCATCCCGAAAGCGGTGAACCAGGTGGTTTATCGTATCCTGCTGTTCTATATCGGTTCGCTGGTGGTGCTGCTGGCGCTCTACCCGTGGGTGGAGATCAAATCCGACAGCAGCCCGTTTGTGATGATTTTCCATCATCTCGACAGCAACATGGTGGCCTCCGCGCTGAACTTCGTCATTCTGGTGGCCTCGCTGTCGGTCTATAACAGCGGTGTGTACTCCAACAGCCGGATGCTGTTCGGCCTGTCGGTGCAGGGCAATGCGCCGACGTTCCTCGCCCGCGTCAGCAAACGCGGCGTGCCGGTGAATTCGCTGCTGCTGTCAGGCGTCATTACCTCGCTGGTGGTGGTGCTGAACTACCTGCTGCCGCATGAAGCGCTGGGGCTGCTGATGGCCCTGGTGGTGGCGACGCTGCTCCTGAACTGGATCATGATCTGTATGGCGCACCTGAAGTTCCGTGCCGCCCAGCGCCGCAAAGGGCGTGAATCGAAGTTCAAAGCGCTGCTGGCGCCCGCCAGCAACTACTTCTGCATTGCTTTCCTTGGGTTGATTCTGGTGCTGATGTGCACTATCGACGGCATGCGCCTGTCGGCAATCCTGCTGCCGGTGTGGATCCTGTTCCTGTTTATCGCCTTCAAACTGCTGCGCCGCCCGGCGTAAGCGAGACGTCCCGCCGTCCGGCGGGGCTGCCTGCCTTTTTATTGTGATCCTCTTCGCAGGTGGGGAATTTGCCTGACGATCTTCTTTTTGTAATCGATTACTTTTGTGTTGAGCGATTTTGTAATCGATTACTTTTCTGAGGGCGAGCAACATGGTCACAACAACAGAAGGTCGGGAAAGTGTCCGCGTGAGCCACCGTTTTCTGGTGCCGCGGTTGTCGTTAATGATGTTTATGCAGTTCTTTATCTGGGGCAGCTGGTCGGTGACCCTGGGGCTGGTGATGACCCGCTATGAGATGTCACTGCTGATCGGCGATGCGTTCTCCGCCGGGCCGATCGCCTCCATCCTGTCCCCCTTTGTGCTGGGGATGCTAGTGGACCGCTTTTTCGCCTCGCAGAAGGTGATGGCGGTGATGCACCTGGCCGGGGCGGCGATCCTGTGGTTTGTCCCCCAGGCGCTGGTGGCGCAGAACGGCGCCCTGCTGATTGGCCTGCTGTTCGGCTATACGCTGTGCTATATGCCGACCCTGGCGCTGACCAACAATATTGCGTTCCACAGCCTGGCCAATATCGATAAAACCTTCCCGGTGGTCCGCGTGTTCGGCACCATCGGCTGGATTATCGCCGGGATCTGCATCGGGGTGACCGGCATCTCTGATACCACCGGCATCTTCACCGTGGCGGCGCTCTGTTCGGTGGCGCTGGCGATCTACAGCCTGACGCTGCCCCATACCCCGGCGCCGGCCAAAGGCATGCCGGTGCAGTTTCGCGATCTGCTGTGCGCGGACGCCTTCGCGCTGCTGAAAACCCGTCACTTCCTGATTTTCTCCCTCTGCGCCACCTTAATTTCCGTGCCGTTAGGCACCTATTACGCCTATACCGCGTCGTATCTGGCGGATGCCGGCGTCAAGGATGTCAGCACCGCGATGTCGTTCGGCCAGATGTCAGAGATCGTCTTTATGCTGGTGATCCCGCTGCTGTTCCGTCGCCTCGGGGTGAAATATATGCTGCTCATCGGCATGGTGGCGTGGTTTGTCCGCTACGCCTTTTTTGCCCTCGGGGTCAGCGAAGAGGGGCGCTTCCTGCTCTATCTGGGCATTTTGCTGCACGGCGTGTGCTATGACTTTTTCTTTGTCGTCGGTTTTATCTACACCGACCGCGTGGCGGGCGAGAAGGTCAAAGGCCAGGCGCAGAGCATGATTGTGATGTTCACCTACGGGATCGGCATGCTGCTGGGCTCGCAGATCTCCGGCGCGCTGTATAACCATCTGGTGGCCGGCCAGAGCGTGCCGCAGGCCTGGGTGACCTTTTGGTGGATCCCGGCGGTGGCCGCCGCGGTTATCGCGCTGATTTTCCTTTTCTCTTTCCAGTACAACGAGAAAGAGCCGCACTAATTTTTCAGGAGGGGGTATGAAAACGATTAAGGGACCGGGCATTTTTCTGGCGCAGTTTATCGGCCCGCAGGCGCCGTTCAACACCCTGGCGGGGATGGCGCAGTGGGCCGCCGGCCTGAGGTACAAGGCATTGCAGATCCCCTGCAACCACCCGGCGATTTTCGATGTCGAGCGGGCGGCGGCGAGCCAGACCTACTGCGACGAGGTCCGCGGCACCCTGGCGGAGCATGGGCTGGTCATCAGCGAGCTGTCCACTCATCTTGAAGGGCAACTGGTGGCGGTGCATCCGGCGTATGACGCGGCGTTTGACGCCTTTGCCCCAGCCGCGTTACATGGCGATCCGCAGGCGCGCCAGCGCTGGGCGGTGGAGAAAGTGCGCCAGGCGGCAGTGGCCTCCGGCCGCCTTGGGCTGAAGGCCCATGCGACCTTTTCCGGGGCGCTGGCATGGCCCTTTTTTTATCCGTGGCCGCCGCACAATCAGCCGCTTCTGGATGAGGCCTTTGCCGAGCTGGCCCGGCGCTGGCGGCCGCTGCTGGACCACTTCGACGAACAGGGCGTCGATGTCTGCTATGAGATCCACCCCGGCGAAGATCTGCACGATGGCGTGACCTTTGAGCGTTTTCTCGCGCTGGTGGATAACCATCCGCGCTGCAATATGCTCTATGACCCGAGCCACCTGCATCTGCAGCAGATGGACTATCTGACCTATATCGATATCTATCACTCGCGTATTAAAACGTTTCACGTCAAGGACGCCGAATTTCGTCGCAACGGGCGCAATGGCGTCTATGGCGGATACCAGCCCTGGCAGCAGCGGGCCGGGCGTTTCCGCTCTCCCGGCGACGGGCAGATCGACTTCAAAGGGGTGTTCAGTAAGCTGACCGAATATGATTTTGACGGCTGGGCGGTGCTGGAGTGGGAGTGCTGCCTGAAGGACGCCGAGACCGGCGCGCGCGAGGGCAGCGAGTTTATCCGCCGCCATATCATTCCCGTTGCCGGACGGGCCTTCGATGACTTTGCCGCCGGCGGGAGGGAATAACATGATTCAGGTTGCGATAATCGGGGCAGGGTTTATTGGCCCGGCGCATCTGGAGGCGCTGCGGCGGCTGGGAGATGTCGAGGTCGTGGCGCTGTGCGACAGCCGCCTTGAGGCGGCGCAGCGCAAGGCGCAGGCGCTGAACATTGCCCATGCCTACGACAGCGTGGAGGCGCTGCTGGCCCATCCGGGGCTGCAGGTGGTGCATAACTGTACGCCGAACCATCTGCATGCCCAGATTAACCGGCAGATCCTCGCCGCCGGGCTGCACGTCTTCTCGGAAAAGCCGCTGTGTATGACGGCGGAGGAGGCGCGGGAGCTGGTGGCGCTTGCCGCCCGGGCCGGCGTGGTGCATGGCGTCAGCTTCGTCTATCGCCAGTTCGCCATGGTCCAGCAGGCGGCGGCGATGATCCGCCATGGCGAGGTCGGCAGGATCTTCGCGGCGCACGGCAGCTATTTACAGGACTGGATGCTGCTGGAGACCGACTACAACTGGCGGGTCGATTCGGCGCAGGGCGGCGCGTCGCGGACGGTGGCCGACATCGGCTCCCACTGGTGCGATACCGTGCAGTTTATGACCGGTCGGCGGATTGTCGAGGTGATGGCGGATCTGTCGATTGTCTGGCCGACGCGTAAAGCGCCAGTCAATGGCAAAGCGACCTTCAGCGCCGTTCACGAGGCGCAGGCATATGAAACCCGGCCTGTCGATACTGAGGACTTTGGCTCGGTGCTGTTGCGTTTTGACGATGGCAGCAAAGGCAGCTTGATGGTCTCCCAGGTGAGCGCCGGGCGGAAAAACCGTCTGGCGGTGGAGATTAACGGCAGCCTCTGTTCTCTGGCCTGGGATCAGGAAGTGCCCCAGCGACTGTGGATCGGCCACCGCGAGCAGCCGGATCGCCTGCTCAGCGACGACCCGAGCCTGCTGCGGCCGGAGGCCGCCGCCAGCGCCCATTATCCCGGCGGCCATATTGAGGGCTGGCCGGATGCCTTCAAGAATATGATGGGGCATTTTTATCAGGCGGTGCGCGCCGGGAAGATGCCGGAGGCCGGGGCCCGGCGCTTCGCCGCTTTCGACGACGGCGCCGATGTGATGTACATCATCGAGGCGATCGTCAAAAGCCATCAGCAGCAGCGCTGGGTCAGCGTCGAACGCTGAGCGCAGGCGGGGCGCAGGATTATTTCACCCCAAGATAGCCGTCGAGATAGGCACCGGAGAGCTCGTTGCCGAACAGGACGGCATCTTTATTTTCCATCGCATTATCCCATTTGTCGCTGGCGTTGCCGGTAAAGGCGTGCTCGGTGCGGGTGCCCTGCGCCGCCTGTTGTTTGATGGCCTCAGCGGTGCGGCGGGCGTCGCTTTCACTCATGCCAGCGGCTTTATCCTGCTGGCCGCGGGCGTACATTGCCGTGAAGGTCGGCAGGTTTAAACGGTAATTTTCCTGGCGGTTGACGGTGAAATTGCCGCCGACAAAATCGGAGCGGTGGGCGACAAACGCGTAAGCGTGGCGTTCCGGTGACGATTTTGACGAGGTGCAGCCGGTGATCGTTGCCAGGGCACAGCTGAGGGCGAGAACCGCGGTGGAGAGCCTCATGGAGATATCATCCTTAATCATAAACGAAGAAATAGGGCGCCAGGGGGGCTGTCGCCAGAGCGCGAACCGGGTGGAACGGCAAAAGGATGCGCGTTAACGGCGTGGGAGAGAAGCCCTGATTTTTAATAGTTTTCTCGTGCGTTCCCGCGCTTTCGCGCCAGGCTGGCAGGCTGACCAGAGGTCATTTATGATAGCCTGCAGGATCCACCTCTATCGCAGGAAGTGCAGGGTTTATGTCTATTCAGAAAATTGCTCGTCTGGCCGGCGTCTCGGTGGCCACGGTGTCGCGGGTGCTGAACAACAGCGATACGGTAAAAGCCAAAAACCGTGAGCGCGTGCTGCAGGCGATCAAAGAGAGCAACTATCAGCCGAACCTGCTGGCGCGTCAGCTGCGAACCGCTCGCAGCAATATGATCCTGGTGATGGTCTCCAATATCGCTAACCCCTTTTGCGCCGAGGTGGTGAAAGGGATAGAAGAAGAGGCGGAGAAGAATGGCTACCGCATTCTGCTGTGTAACTCCGGGTCGGATCTGGCCCGCTCGACCTCGGGCCTGCAGCTGCTCTCCGGCAAAATGGTCGACGGCATTATTACCATGAACGCGCTCTCCAGCCTGCCGGAACTGACCACCATGATTGGCGATGCGCCCTGGGTGCAGTGCGCGGAGTATGCCGACACCGGCAGCATCTCCTGCGTCGGGATTAACGACGTCGAGGCGGCTCAGGGGGCGGTGTCCCGACTGGCCGATAGCGGCCGCCGCCGCATTGCGCTCATTAATCACGACCTGAGCTATCGCTATGCCCGTCTGCGCGAGCGCGGCTATAAAAGCGTGCTGCACGTGCACGGTCTGGTGTATCAGCAGGTGACTTACGCGCAGGATCTTAGCGCGGCGGCCGGTAAACGGGCGATGGAGCAGCTGCTGTCGCAAGACGAGCAGCCCGACGCGGTGTTTGCCGTTTCGGACTCACTTGCTGCCGGGGCGCTGCGGGCGATTGACCAGGCCGGACTGCGGGTGCCGGAGGATATCGCGGTGATCGGCTTCGACGGCACCGAGCTGGCGGAAGTGGTCTCCCCGCAGCTGACCACCGTCGAACAGCCCTCCCGGGCGATCGGCCGCACGGCGGTGGATCTGTTAATGAAACGCATCGACGATCCCGACGCCGCCGTCGAGCGGGTGATGATGGACTGGCGCGTGATAGCCCGCGCCAGCGCCTGAGGATCAGCGGGAGAAGGCGCCCGCCAGCGCGCGAATGTCGTTGCCGGTGGGCGTTTGATGAATGCGTAAGCCAAACTCCTCCACCACGGCGAAGACATGGTCGAAAATATCCGCCTGGATCCCCTCATATTCCGCCCACACCACGGTGTTGGTGAAGCAGTAGATCTCGATGGGCAACCCGTTGGCATCCGGCGCCAGCTGGCGCACCATCAGGGTCATATCCTGGCGGATGCGTGGATGATGGCGTAAATACTCCTGCAGATAGGCGCGGAAGGTGCCGACATTGGTCATTCGCCGCTCATTGAGAACCGACTGTTCCCCGGCGTACTGCTGGTTCCAGGCGCTAATCTCCTCGTGGCGCGAATCCATATAGGGCTTAAGCAACTTCGCCCGGATCAGGCGCTGCTGCTCCTGTTCATCAAGAAAATGAATGCTGGTGGTGTCGATGTTGAGGCTGCGTTTGATGCGGCGGCCGCCGGAGGCCGACATGCCGCTCCAGTTTTTAAACGAGTCGGAGACCAGCGACCAGGTTGGAATGGTGGTGATGGTGTTGTCCCAGTTGCGTACCTTCACCGTGGTGAGGCCGATATCGATCACCGCGCCGTCGGCGCCGTACTTCGGCATCTCCAGCCAGTCGCCAAGCTTGAGCATATCGTTTGCAGAGAGCTGGATACCGGCCACCAGACCGAGGATCGGATCTTTAAACACCAGCATCAGCACCGCGGCCATCGCGCCGAGCCCGCTAATCAGGATCGCCGGTGACTGGCCTATCAGCAGGGAAATAATCAGGATGCCGATAATAATCGCCGTCACCAGCTTAATCCCCTGGAATATGCCCTTCAGCGGCAGCTGTGAGGCGGCGGGAAATTTCTGCGCCAGCTTTAAGATCACATCCAGCAGCGAGAAGAAGGACAGCATGGCATATATCATCACCCATAGCTGAGCCACGGTGGTTAATATTTCCGCGGCCTCGCTGCCTTTTTGCAGCCACAGCACCGCCTGCACGTTGACGATGATCCCCTGCAGGGTAAAGGCCAGTCGGTGAAAGAGTTTATTCTGCGTGATGATTTGCAGCCACAGATGGCTGCTGGCCAACGCCCGTTTTTCGAACGCGCGCAGGACCACTTTGTGCAATATCAGATGCACGACCACGGCGGTGAATAAGATAATGCCGAAGATAATCATCAGCGAGCGGGTGGGGGTTATTTCGATTCCTAAGGCGGCAATTTGCGATATTAATTCCTGCATAACGTCTCCTGAATATCCAGCGGGTATGATGACCGCTGGATAGCTATTATGCAAATCACCGCCGCCGGTATTACGACGCTACCGTCGCAGGCTGTCGGTTGAGATGATGGCGCAGCCACAGCGCGATCGCCCCCAGCAACAGCATCATGGCCACCTCGACCAGCAGAAAATCAATCAGCGCCTGCGGATAGTTTCCGCCGCCGCGACGGGCCAGCGCCAGGAACAGCGAACCAAGGATAGCCGGTCCGAGACCGAGGGTCGCCTGCTGCAGGGTGCTGAGGATGGCGCTCCCGGCCCCGGCGTCGCTGGCGCTGATATCGCGCATGCCAATCCGGTAAAAGCTGTTGACGATCAGCGCCTGACCGTAGCCGATCAGCGCCGTGGCGGGGACCAGCGTCAGGGCGGTGGTGGCGATGCCGAAGCGGGAGAAGGTGGCGCACAGCAGCAGTAGCCCGGCGATCTGCACCGCCAGACCAGTCAACAGGATCCGCCCCATGCTGTGGCGGGCGATAAGCCGCGGGGCATACAGCGCCGAAATAAAATAGGCCACGCCGAGGGCGATAAAGCTATTGCCGGACTGCCACGGCGCCATCCCCAGCCCCTCCTGCATGGTCAGCGCCATGCAGAACATAAAGCCGGACCAGGCGCTGAAAAATAGCAGGGCGATGGCCATCCCGAAGCGGATGCTGGTCAACTGCAGCAGACGCGGCGGCAGCAGGGGATGGTCGCCGCGCTGCTGCTGGCGCAGGGCGCTCTGACGCATGGCGAACAGCAGCGGCAGGACCGCCACCAGCATCAGCTGCAGCCACAGCGGCCAGTGCAGCTCCGGACCGAGGGCCATCGGGAACAGCAAGCAGCAGAGGATCAGCGCGAGGTACAGCGTGCCCTGCCAGTCAATACGCGACGGCGTCTCGCGACGGGTTTCCGGCACATAGCGGCGGCTCAGAGCCAACACCAGCAGGCAGATCGGCACATTGATAAAAAAGGCGTTGCGCCAGCCCAGCCCGGCGATGTCCGCCGATACCAGCCAGCCGCCGCCCATCTGTCCGACAATAAAGGCGATCCCGCCGATGCCGCCATACAGGCTGATGGCCCGGGCGTGGGCGGGGCCTTTGAGGGTCACGTGCAGGGTGGCGAGGATCTGCGGCACAATCAGCGCCGCCCCGGCGCCCTGCAGGGTGCGGGCCGCCAGCAGGGCGCTGATGCTGTTCGCCATCCCGCACAGCAGGGAAGCGATGCCAAAGAGGGCGACGCCCCACATAAACAGGCGCCGGCGGCCATAGTTATCGCCAAGCTTACTGCCCATCGCCAGGCAGACGGCAAAGGCGACGCCGTAAAGCGCGACGATAAGCTCCAGCTGCGTGGCGCTGGCCGCCAGGGTGTGGGTGATGGCGTCCAGCGCCACATTGGTGATCGAGGTATCAATAAGCGGCAGCATCTGGCCGCCCAGCAGCAGCAACAGACCGGCGCGGCCGGGTGAAACAGCAGACGTATTCATGGGATTCTCCATTGCGTCATTCAGCAGACCGACGTAGCATTACCGATAAATTAAACGGGTACCAGTTCCTGTCTATACTGGTACTGGCACTACTATGCTGGAGGGGTGATGACCACGATGCCGCAACGGGAGTTGACGATCGCCGTGCCGGACGATCGACGCAAACAGCTGGGGGCATTTTTGCGCGCCCGCCGCGAAAGCCTCGATCCGCAGCGCCTGGGGTTGCCCCGCGTGGGCCGCCGGCGCACGCCGGGCCTGCGTCGGGAAGAGGTGGCGATGCTCGCCGACGTCGGCGTCACCTGGTACACCTGGCTGGAGCAGGGGCGGGAGGTGAATCCGTCGGAGGCGGTGCTGGTGGGGGTCGCGAATGCCCTGCAGTGCAGTCCGCTGGAGACCCGGCACCTGTTCGTACTGGCGGGGCTGACCCCGCCGGAAGCCACCCAGGTGACGGTGTGCGAAGGCATCAGCCCCGGCACCCGCCGGATGCTGGACAGCCTGATGCCGCAGCCGGCCAGCATTCAGAAACCGAACTTTGATATTGTGGCCTGGAACGACAGCTTCTGCCGCCTGATGGGCATCGATTTCGCCACCCTCCCGGAAGAAGATCGCAACTGCATTTATCTCTATCTGACCCATGAGACCTGGCGCAGCCGGATCGAAAATCGCGATGTGCTGCCGACCTTCGTCTCTTATTTTCGCGCCGCGATGGCCGAGCACCGCGGCGATCCGGCGTGGGAAAACAAGCTGGCGCGCTTTTTCGCTGCCTCGTCGGAGTTTGAAACGCTGTGGCATCAGCGCTACGAGGTGCGCGGTGTGGAAAACCAGATTAAACATTTTAACCACCCGCAGCTCGGGCGATTCAGTCTGCAGCAGATGTACTGGTATTCGGCGCCGCGCAACGGTTCGCGCCTGCTGGTCTATCTGCCGATGGACGAGGCGGGCGAGCAGGCGCTGGCGTGGCTGGACCAACATTAATCACAAGGAATCAGATGGCTGGCAATGTGCCATCTTCGGGTATTCCCGGCCGGCGCTGCTGGACGGTTCCCTTACCCTCCGGGAGAGGGGTAGGGAAAGCACTGTCGGGAAGTCCTGTATGTGATCTACGACTTCAGCACACATTGCGCTCCCGATACGCCTTCTGCGTTATGTCACTCATGGCGCAGGGAGCGCACAGGGGGCGGCCAGTCGCCGCCGCCCCCTGTACCCCCGGGCTCCGGCCAGCAAAATCGCCACTGCGTGGTGCCTTCGACTTATCCCTGCAGGCTTCGGCCTGCCGGGAACGTCTCAGCGATGTTGAGGCCGCCAGCACCGGCAGTATCAGCAGCCCCAGGACCCGCGGTGATTTGGGTTTGTAGGCCGGGTAAGGCGTACGCCGCCACCCGGCAGAAAGGCGAGCACATTAGCGAAAACAGGTTTGTCATCAGTCTCAAGGAATGCCTATGAACGTAACCCGAAAAGAGCAGCGCATTATTCAGCGCGCGCTGAACGCCTGGCAGGCCAGCGGGGAGTTAACCCCGTCGGACAGTCAGCGGCTGGCGCACACGCTGCGCGTCTCCCCCTTCGACTGGCGGCGCCTGAGCCGCTACGCCTTCTGGACCGCGCTGGCCTGCGTGCTGATTGCTCTGGGCAGCCTGTTCGCCGACAGCGAGCTGGTGGCGTGGCTGCTGAGCCTGTTCAGCCACTCGGCGCTGACGCGGATCCTGCTGCCTGCGCTGCTGGCAGTCGTCTGCTACGGCTGGGGCTTTCGCCGCCAGCGACGGGAAACGCAATGGCACTACAGCACCGAGGCGATTTTGTTTCTGGGCGTCGTCTTTACCGCCGTGTCGCTATGGCAGCTTGGCGAACGGCTGGATAACGGCAGCGGCCATATCGCACCGCTGTTTCTGGCCGGATGCGTGATTTACGGCGCCATCGGCTATGTTGCCCGCTCCGGGCTGGTGTGGCTCTTTTTTCTGCTGGCGCTGGGCAACTGGTTCGGCGCGGAAACCGGCTACGTCTCGGGGTGGGGCGCCTACTGGCTGGGCATGAACTACCCGATTCGCTTCGTCCTGTTCGGCGGCGCGCTGCTGGCGCTCTGCTACGGCGCGCAATCCCTGCTTCGCCAGCGGCAGCTGTTTACCGTCAGCAAGGCGATGGGCCTCACGTACCTGTTTATTGCGCTGTGGATCCTGTCGATTTTCGGCAATTACGACGCAGACAGCTGGTACCAGGTGAGCCAGGCGCGACTCCTGCCGTGGGGGCTGCTGTTTGCCGTAGCGGCCGGCGTCTGCATTTTTATCAGCCTGAAAACCGATGACGGAATGCTGCGCGGCTTCGGACTAACCTTCCTGGCGATCAATCTCTATACCCGCTTCTTTGAGTTTTTCTGGAACGGGATGCACAAAGTGCTGTTTTTCCTGATCCTTGCCGTCTCGCTGGCGGTGATTGGCCGCTATGCCGAGCGCATCTGGCACGCCGGCGAAGGGCAGGTGGAGAAAAAATAAGCTCGCGTTGAGAACGCTAACCCCTCAGGCCGCGCTCAGTCGCGGCCTTTTTTCGTCCCTGATTCCAGTTTCAGCACATTTTTCTGCGATTGGCTGCAAATGAGCATAGGCTTGCCGGGCATCTCAAAAATTAGCCTTTAAGGCAATTTGCCTTATATGCTAACATCCAGAGGAAGGGAGTCTGATGTTCAGAATAGCTGTGCATGTGGACGTTAAAAAGGAATTGCAGGCGCTTCCGCCCATTGTCCAGGCGAAGATGATCCGGCAAATAGACAAGTTACGCCAAAATCCCGCCGCGCGGAGAGAACCTGACAGTAAACCGCTGGGGCAGGGGCTATTTGAAATTCGTGCGTTAGGTTCGGTACAGGGGCGAGGGATCTACGTTTTTCAGCAAGGCAAGACGCTCTTTCTGCTACGGGTTTTTGTCAAGAAAACGCAAAAAACCCCATCATCGGAAATTCGCCTGGCGCTGAAGCGATTAGAGGAGATGCGCAATGAGTAAAAAGATCATTGACTGGGATACGTTAAAAACAGAACTGCTTAGCCAGCCTGAGGTTCAGGCTGCATTCGATGCGCAAGAACGTCAACAGCGATTACGTACTATGCTGGCGCAATGGCGCGAGCAGGCGGGGCTGACCCGAGCCCAGGTGGCGCAGAGGATGGGGGTGAGTGCGCCGACGGTCTCCAGAATGGAAGCCAATATCACCCGCGCCAGTCTGGATACCTTAACGCGATACGCGTTAGCCTGTGGAATAAAGCACCCACAAATTTTACTTTACTAACGCCCTCGGTGGCGATTCACTTACCGGCTCAAATTAACGACAGGCCGCACGGACCGTAGGTCGGGTAAGCGAAGCGCCACCCGACAAAACAACGGCGCATCGGGCTACGGCTCCGGGGAACAATGAATGGGTGCGCTCTGCCGCCCTCACCCCGGCCCTCTCCCACAGGGAGAGGGGGAAAACCGAGCCTCACTCCGGCCCTTCATACACAGGGAGAGGGAGAAACCGGCAGTTTCAGTCGCGCAAGTGGGTAAATCACCAACAGGTCGCACGAACCCCAGGCCGGGCAAGGCGTGAGCCGCCGCCCGGCATAAAAGCCGCTCCGAGCCCGCTGCTCCTGCCCGGCGGCGCTGCGCTTGCGCGGGCCTACGGTGAGAGGTAACTATATGATATACATTGTTATGTAGGCCGGGTCAGGCGTAGCCGCCACCCGGCAATAACAAGCACCACCAGAGGCGCCCGGTGAAAGGCGCCTGGTGGAGAGATTAAATCTCGGTAATGGTCGTCGACTGCGGCAGACGCGACTTCGGCAGGGTGGCGTTGAAATCTTCCACGCTATGGTGGCCAACCGGGACCACCACCAGGCTGGTGTAGCCCTGGGCTTTCAGGTCAAATTCCTCATCGAGGATCGCAAAATCAATCCCTTCGATCGGCACGGCGTCGAGGCCCATCGCCGCCACGCCCAGCAGGAAATTGCCGACGTTGAGATACACCTGCTTCGCCATCCACTGATCGTCATCTTTCAGCTCTTTGCGGTGCATATCGGCAAAGAAGGTACGACCCTTGTGGTTAGCGGCTTTTGCGTCCGGGGTGGCGAAACGGCCATCGGCCTCTTCCTGATCCACCACACGCTGCAGCCAGGCGTCGTCCATCGCGGTTTTCGCGCAGAACACCACCACGTGCGAGGCGTCGAGAATTTTGCGTTCGTTGAACACGTAGGTGCCGCTGGCGGCTTTGGCTACGCGAGCTTTCCCTTCATCGGTGCTGGCGACGATAAAGTGCCACGGCTGGGAGTTGGTGCTAGACGGGCTGTACTGCAGCAGCGTTTTCAGCTGTTCGGCTTCGCTGGCAGTCAGCTTTTTCGTGGCGTCAAAGGCCTTGGTGGAATAGCGCTTTAAAGCGACCGATACGATATCCATAACTCTTCCTCACAGTTTACAGCACCTTACCGGTGCGTTAAGGAGAGGAAGAGTACAGCGAAGATCGCCAAATGATAAGGGTGAAAAATGCGATAACACTTATCGCATTTGGCTGAAAATCAGCGCGGACGCAGGCGCTGCTGGGCCTTTTTACTCAGCTTGTTCACCACCTGATGCCACGAATCGTCAATCAGCTCGGCCAGCAGATCCTCGCTGATATCCTCTCCCGGCACCACCGTGATCCAGTGTTTCTTGTTCATATGGTAGCCCGGTTCGATACTGCGATAAATTTCCTGATTCAGCAGCGACTTCTGCGGCTCAGCCTTCAGGTTGACCAGCGCCCGGCCGCGAATGGTCATGGTGATCATAAAGATACGGCCATCGACCTTAAACACGTCGTACTCTGGCCCAAAAGGCCAGCAGTGCTCGGTAAACGGGTAGGTCAGGGCGATACGATGAGCGCAGGGATGCAGCATCTCGGGAGTCATTAGGCGTCCGCCTCATGCAGGGCGTTCCACATGGCTTCAAAGCCGAGGGCGATAATCTCCCGGGCGCGCTGCGGATCGTGGCTGGCGAATTCGATGGTGGTCTCCGCCAGCGACAGAAACAGGGCATCGCCAAAGGCGCGGTACGCCTCGCTGAGAAAAATCTCTTTCACCGACAGCTGGCACATTTCGTTGAGCTCCGGGAAGCTCTCTTTTACCTGGCGACGGGTTTCGTCGGTGATGCGCTCGCTAAGCGCCATCCGGCGGATCGCCTTGTGCTCCATCGGGTTGCGCACCCCCCAGTCGATATAGCTGTTCCAGATATTGCGCGCGTTCTCTTTCGGGCGCTTTTCGTCGGGATCCAGCCCGGCGATCATCATCCGTACCAGACGCAGCTTAATGGCGAGGTACAGCTCGTTGAGCAACTCATCCTTGGTGGCGAAATAGCGAAACAGCGTCCCCTCGGCCACCCCAGCGCTGCGGGCGATGGCCGACGTCGAGGCGGCGATGCCGGACTGGGCGAAAGCCGCGGTGGCAGCTTCCAGTAACGCTTGCTTTTTATCTTCACTCTTTGGACGAGCCACTACTTTTTTCCTCACGCAGGTTTAAACAAACCGCCGATCTTTGCACGTCTGACCAGGTCGCTGCAACGGCGGAACGCAAAAATTGAAAATCGTCTTGACGACTTTCATCACTTTCCTAATAATGAGTGCGTACTCACTCATAATCAAGTTATATCACAAAGCCTCCGGGATGGGGGCTTTTGTCTGGTCAGGATATGAACCGTGTCACTTTTAGCGTGGTCGCCATCATGTTACTCGCAGCAGCAACGACATTGCCGTTTGTCCTCAATGCCGGTTTTGGTAAGGCGCCGCAGGGGGCACAGCTTAGCCAGGTGGAAGCGTCTCCCCACTACCGGGACGGCCAGTTCCATAACCAATTGCCCACGCCAGGGTTCACCGGGCAGAAAAATATGCTGGCGGCGTGGTGGGATTTCCTGATGACCAAACGGGAAAACGCCCGTCCCGCTCAGCCGCTGCCGCTGGTGAAGACCGACCTGGCGACGCTGCCCCTGGGGCAGGATGTGATGGTCTGGCTCGGCCACTCCTCCTGGTACCTGCAGCTGGCAGGAAAACGTATCCTGATCGATCCGGTGTTCAGCGATTACGCGGCGCCGTTCTCCTTTATCAATAAAGCCTTTCCCGGCGACTATCCGTGGCGGGCGGAAGGGATGCCAGACATCGATCTGCTGATCATCTCCCACGATCACTACGACCATCTGGATTACGCCACCATCCGCGCCTTGCTGCCGAAAATTAAGCGGGTCATTACGCCGCTGGGCGTCGGGTCGCATCTGCGCTACTGGGGGATGGACGGGGCGCTGATTACCGAAGCGGACTGGCAGCAGGCGATCCCGGTCAGCGATGAATTCACCGTTCACGTTCTGCCGGCGCGGCACTTTTCCGGCCGTGGACTGAAGCGTAACCAGACGCTGTGGGCCAGTTTTCTGTTCGTCACCCCGCAGCAAAAAATTTATTACAGCGGCGACAGCGGCTATGGGCCGCACTTCAAAGCGATTGGTGATGAATTTGGTCCGGTTGATCTGGCGATCATGGAGAACGGGCAGTATGACCAGGACTGGAAATATATTCACATGATGCCGGATGAAACGGCTCAGGCTGCCGACGACCTGCGCGCCCGCGCGGTGCTGCCTGGGCATGCAGGACGGTTTGTTCTGGCGAAACACAGCTGGGATGAACCGTATCAACGGCTGGCGGCTGCCAGCGAAGGAAGGGCCTGGCGTCTGCTGACGCCTATGCAGGGCGAGCCGCTGTGGGTCGCCGATAAGACGCAATCATTTAACGCCTGGTGGCGCTAAGCGCCAGTGCAGTTTCAGAGGAGAGAGCATATGACGATTTCCGCTCAGGTGATTGACACTATCGTCGAGTGGATTGATGACAACCTGCATCAACCGCTGCGTATTGATGATATCGCTCGCCATGCCGGGTATTCGAAATGGCATCTGCAACGGCTGTTTTTACAGTACAAGGGAGAGAGCCTTGGGCGCTATATTCGTGAAAGGAAGCTGCTGCTGGCCGCCCGCGATCTGCGCGACACCGATCAGCGGGTCTACGATATCTGCCTGAAGTATGGCTTCGATTCGCAACAGACCTTTACCCGCGTCTTCACCCGGACCTTCAACCAGCCGCCGGGCGCCTACCGCAAAGAAAACCACAGCCGCGCCCACTGAGGCGCGCTCTCCTGGTTTACCGTTCGAGGGAGAACCAGCGACGCCACACCCAGCGCAGCACCAGAAATTCAAGGGTGCCCAGCGCTAAGAACCACAGACAAAACAACACCGTATAGAGCTGGTTGAGATCCATCATATGGAATGTCTCAACCAGCTTTTGCGCCAGCGTCAGGCCCAGCGAAGGCGCGGGCAACAGCAGACAGGAGAGCAGGGCCAGCAGTAAGATCCCGGCGGCGGAGAGAAGCGTTTCCAGCGGATGTTTCATGTCATGTTAATCATCAGTTAAAAAACATATTGTCCGGTAAAATAATGCTTAACGCAATATGCTTTGTTTTTTTACTCTCTATAACACGGCTATTTTAAATATTATTGCCTGCCTTTCGCTCTCATGTTAATTAATCTGAAATAATTTGTAATTAAGTTAATTGCAGCCGGATGTAAATTAACGTCATTATTATGCCAGCGCTTTTACAAAACTATAAGTGCTATATCCCACCAGCGTGGCAACAATGATGGCCAGCAGGATGTACAGCGCCAGACGGCGTCCGCGGTAGATTCCAAACATATTTAACCTCGTTTAGTTTTGGTTTATTAATATTCTGTAATATTTATCTTGTGAATTAACTTATCACACATTTTGTATTTTGCGAAAAATTTAGGCGGATATTGGATCACATTTTTACCGGCTTTTTAGCCACGTTTTACTTCATTGGCCAGGAATGATTTCAGGCTTTCCGATTCACGGAATTTATAAGGAAAATGTAATTTGACCAAGATGAATAACCCAAAGTTTACGACGCCCTCGGGCGACACCGCGCCACGGCAGGTCTGGCAGCAGACCGTTGACGCAGTGCTGGCGCAGACAAAAAGCCAGGCCGCTGGGTTAAATTCCGCAGACGCCGCCGAGCGCCTGAATACCTTTGGTCCGAATGCCCTGCCGGAAAAGAAGGGTAAACCGGGCTGGCTGCGCTTTCTCGCCCACTTTAACGACGTACTGATTTACGTGCTGCTGGCGGCTGCGGCGCTGACCGCCATTATGGGGCACTGGGTCGATACCCTGGTGATCCTCGGCGTGACGGTGATTAACGCCCTGATCGGTCATATCCAGGAGAGCAACGCCGAAAAATCCCTGCAGGGGATCCGCAACATGCTCTCCAGCGATGCCCGCGTCCAGCGTAACGGCAAACATGAGACTATCCCGACGCGCGACCTGGTTCCAGGGGACATCGTTATCCTGCGCGCCGGCGACCGCGTACCAGCGGATATGCGCCTGATTGAAACCCACAACCTGCGGGTGGAAGAGGCGATCCTCACCGGCGAGTCGACGGTGGTGGATAAAATCACCGACGCGCTGGAGGGCGACCTGCCGCTGGGCGACCGGGTGAACATGGTCTTCTCCGGCACCACCGTCAGCGCTGGCGGCGGCATCGGCGTGGTGACCGCCACCGGCGCGGAGACCGAACTCGGCCATATCAACCAGATGATGGCGGGCATTGAGAAGCACCGTACCCCGCTGCTGGTGCAGATGGATAAGCTCGGCAAAGCGATTTTTGTCATTATCCTCGCCATGATGGTGGCGCTGTTTATCTTTAGCCTCGCGCTGCGGGATATCCCGATGGGCGAGCTGCTGCTGTCGCTGATTAGCCTGGCGGTGGCCGCGGTACCGGAGGGGCTGCCGGCGATCATCTCGATTATTCTGTCGCTGGGCGTGCAGACGATGGCGCGCAAGCGGGCGATTATTCGTAAGCTGCCGACCGTGGAAACTCTCGGCGCCATGACCGTGGTCTGTTCGGATAAAACCGGCACTCTGACGATGAACGAAATGACCGTCAAAGCGATCATCACGGCAGACTGCTGCTACCGGGTGGAAGGCGACAGCTATGAGCCGCAGGGACGGATCTTCCTTGAGGGGAGCGACGAGCCCGTGCAGGTTCAGCCCGGCACCGTGCTGGAGACCTGGCTGCGCACCATCGACCTGTGTAACGACAGCCAGCTTACCCAGGATGAGCGCGGTCTGTGGGGGATCACCGGCGGGCCGACCGAAGGGGCGCTGAAGGTGCTGGCGGCGAAAGCGCAGCTCCCGGCGGTGGAGGCCCGTCTGGTGGCCAAGATCCCCTTTGACTCACAGTACAAATATATGTCGACCCTGCAGCACATCGATGGCGAGGCCCGGGTGCTGATCACCGGTGCGCCGGACGTTATCTTCGCCATGTGCCGCGAGCAGATGAGCCGCCACGGCGCGGTGCCGTTCGAGGCGCAGTACTGGGAAGAGGAGATGGCGCGCTTCGCCCGTCAGGGACTGCGCATGGTGGCGGCGGCCTGTAAGCCTGCCAGCCTTGATGCCACCACCCTCAACCATGAGGACCTGCAGGAGGGGCTGATTTTCCTCGGCATCGCCGGGATGATGGATCCCCCGCGTCCGGAAGCCATTGACGCCATCCATGCCTGCCAGACCGCCGGGATCCGCGTGAAGATGATCACTGGCGACCACCCGCAGACGGCGATGAGCATCGGCCAGATGCTGGGGATCACCAACAGCAGCCAGGCCATGACCGGCTACCAGCTGGAGCACATGGACGATGCGGCGCTGGCGAAGGCGGCGGTGGAGTACGACATCTTTGCCCGTACCAGCCCGGAGCATAAGCTGCGCCTGGTGAAAGCCCTGCAGGATAACGGCGAAGTGGTCGGCATGACCGGAGACGGCGTCAACGACGCGCCGGCGCTGCGCCAGGCCGACGTGGGTATCGCCATGGGTATCAAAGGTACCGAAGTCACCAAAGAGGCGGCTGACATGGTGTTGACCGATGATAACTTCGCGACCATCGCCAGCTCGGTAAAAGAGGGCCGTCGGGTCTATGACAACCTGAAGAAGACCATCCTCTTCATCATGCCGACCAACCTGGCGCAGGGGCTGCTGATCATCATCGCCCTGCTGGCGGGGAACATTATTCCGCTGACCCCGGTGCTGATCCTGTGGATGAACATGGCGACGTCGGCGACGCTCTCCTTCGGCCTGGCCTTTGAAGCCGCAGAGCGCAACGTGATGAACCGCCCGCCGCGTAAAACCGGCCAGCACGTGATGGATGGCTTCGCCGTGTGGCGAGTGGCTTTTGTCGGGTCTATGATTGCTATTGCCGCCTTTATCCTTGAGGCCTGGCTGGCGCCGCGCGGCCACAGTCCGGAGTTTATCCGCACCGTGCTGCTGCAGATGCTGGTGACGGCGCAGTGGGTCTACATGATCAACTGCCGCAGCAGCGACAGCTTCTCCCTGAGCATGGGTCTGCTGCGCAACAAAGGCATCTGGCTGGTGACCGGTGTCCTGCTGCTGATGCAACTGGTCATTATCTATGTCCCGCTGATGCAGAGCATGTTTGGTACGGAAGCGCTGCCGCTGCGCTACTGGTTTATCACCCTGGTCATCGGCGTCGCCATGTTCCTGGTGGTGGAAGTTGAGAAGCGCCTGACGCGCAGGTTCCGCAAAACGGCTTGATTGATCTCGCGCGCCTCGCTGCAGGCGCGCGTTACTTTCGCAAGGATCCCCCTATGATTAAAACCTTCCGCTTTGCTCTGCTGGCCTGCGGTCTGGCCGGCGGCGCCCTGACGGCGACCGCCGCGCCGGCGGTGCCGGTCCGCGTCGCCACGGTCGAACTGGCGCCTCATGCTGAAGAACGCGCGATCCCCGGGCGGGTCGAGGCGATCCGCGCCGTCGACATTCGCGCGCGCACCGAAGGGGTGATAGTTCAGCGCCACTTCCAGGATGGCCAGTATGTTACCGAGGGCGACCTGCTGTTTACCCTCGACGACGCGCAGCCCCGCGCGGCCCTGGCCCTGGCGCAGGCCGAGCTGAAAAGCGCCGAAGCCTCATTACGTCAGTCGCAGCAACTGCTCACTCGCTACGAGCGGCTCATTAACAACCACTCCATCAGCCGCAACGACGTCGACACGGCCCGGATGCAGCGCGACGTCGCCGCCGCCGCCGTGCAGCAGGCGAAAGCCCGCGTCGAGGCCCAGCAGATTGTGCTCAGCTACACCCGGATTGCGGCGCCGGTGACCGGTCGCGTGGGCCACAGCGCCTTTCACGTCGGGACGCTGATTAACCCATCCAGCGGCGTGCTGGTGGACATCGTGCAGCTGGATCCGGTGCGGGTGTCGTTCGCTCTCGACGAAGCCGCATTTTTCAGCAAATCCGGCCAGCATGCCGACATCCACGCCCTGAAGCAGGCGTGGCTGGCGCAGATTGACGTGGATGGCAAACGGCGCGATGGGGTGTTGACCTCCATCGATAACCGGATTGACGCCCGCACCGGCAGCGTGGCGGTGCGGGCGGAGTTCGCCAATCCGCAGCACCGTCTGCTGCCGGGCGGCAGCGTAACAATCCTGTTCCGTCCGCAGGAGCTGCAGTCACGGGTGATGATCCCGGCCGCCGCCGTGCAGCAGGATCCGCAGGGCTTTTTCAGCTGGGTGCTGAAGCCGGACCACACCGCCGGGCAGCGTCGTCTGACCCTCGCGGGGCAGCAGGGGCAGCAGTTTGCGGTTGAGAAAGGGCTGCAGGCGGGCGAGCAGGTGATCACCGACGGCGCGCAGCGTTTACGCGAAGGCGCCGCGGTACAGGTGCTGAAGTAAGTAAGGAGAAGGG
This sequence comes from Klebsiella sp. X1-16S-Nf21, assembly GCF_002837615.1. Classification (NCBI taxonomy): domain Bacteria; kingdom Pseudomonadati; phylum Pseudomonadota; class Gammaproteobacteria; order Enterobacterales; family Enterobacteriaceae; genus Klebsiella; species Klebsiella sp. X1-16S-Nf21. Next base: position 9,739 of record NZ_PJDK01000025.1, on the reverse strand, counting down.
ATGCTGACCTTTTTTATCCGTCGTCCGCGATTTGCCATGGTGATCGCGCTGCTGCTGACCTTTGTCGGCGCGGTGTCGCTGAAGCTGATCCCGGTGGAGCAGTACCCGGCGATCACCCCGCCGGTGGTGAACGTCAGCGCCAGCTGGCCGGGCGCCAGCGCGTCAGATGTGGCGGAAGCCATCGCCGCCCCGCTGGAGACCCAGCTCAACGGCGTCGATCATATGCTGTATATGGAGTCCACCAGCTCGGATGAGGGAACGTACCGCCTGAGCATTACCTTCGCGGCGGGCACCGATGCCGACCTGGCGGCGATCGACGTGCAAAACCGGGTGGCGCAGGCGCTGGCGCAGCTCCCGGCGGAGGTGCAGCAGAATGGCGTCCAGGTCCGCAAGCGCGCCAGCAACCTGCTGATGGGGGTGAGCCTCTACTCGCCGCTGGGCACGCTGTCGCCGCTGTTTGTCAGTAACTACGCCAGCACCCAGGTGCGCGAGGCGCTGGCCCGCCTGCCCGGCGTCGGCGAGGTGCAGATGTTTGGCGCCCGGGATTACAGTATGCGCATCTGGCTGCGTCCGGACCGCATGAATGCGCTCAACATCACCACGGATGACGTTGCCCAGGCGCTGCGCGAGCAGAATGTGCAGGGCGCGGCGGGGCAGGTGGGCACCCCGCCAGTATTCAACGGCCAGCAGCAGACGCTGACCATCAACGGGCTGGGGCGTCTGAACGAGGCGGCCAGCTTTGGCGAGATTATCCTCCGCCGCGGCGCGCAGGGGCAGCTGGTTCGCCTCGCTGACGTGGCGACCATTGAGCTGGGTGCCCGCAGCTACAGCTCCGGCGCGCAGCTGAACGGTAAAGCGTCGGCCTATCTGGGGATCTACCCGACGCCCACCGCCAATGCCCTGCAGGTCGCCAGCGCAGTGCGTGCGGAGCTTAACCGCCTGCACACTCGCTTTCCGGCGGATCTCACCTGGGAGGTGAAGTTCGATACCACTCGCTTTGTGGCGGCGACGATCAAAGAGATCGGCGTCTCGCTGGCGCTGACCCTGCTGGCAGTGGTCGTGGTGGTGTCGCTGTTCCTGCAGAGCTGGCGAGCGACGCTGATCGTAGTGCTGGCGATCCCGGTGTCACTGATCGGCACCTTTGCGGTGCTCTATCTCCTGGGCTACAGCGCCAACACCCTCAGCCTGTTCGCGATCATTCTCGCCCTGACGATGGTGGTGGATGACGCCATTGTGGTGGTGGAGAATGTGGAAACCAAAATGGCGGAAGGGCTGGATCGCCTGCAGGCCACCGCCCAGGCGCTGCAGCAGATCGCCGGGCCGGTGATCGCCACGACCCTGGTGCTGCTGGCGGTATTTGTGCCGGTGGCGCTGCTCCCGGGGATCGTCGGCGAGCTGTACCGGCAGTTTGCCGTGACGCTCTCCACCGCGGTGGCCCTGTCGAGCCTGGTGGCGCTAACCCTGACGCCGGCTCTCTGCGCACTGCTGCTGCGCCCGCGTCCTGCCCGGCCAGCGGCGGTGTGGCGGGTGTTTAACCGTCTTCTCGACGGCACCCGCGACGGCTATGGCCGGCTGGTGGGCTGGATGAACCGCCGTCCCTGGCTGGCGCTGGCGGCGACGGTGGCGGCAGGCGCGCTGGTGGCGTTCAGCTTCACCTCGATGCCGAAAGGCTTCCTGCCGCAGGAAGATCAGGGTTACCTGTTTGCCAGCGTGCAGCTGCCGGAGGCGGCGTCGCTGGAGCGTACCGAAGCGGTGATGGCCCAGGCGCGCAATCTGCTGATGGCTAACCCGGCGGTGGAGGATGTGATTCAGGTGTCCGGCTTCAACATTCTCAACGGCACCAGCGCCTCTAACGGCGGGTTTATCTCGGTGATGCTCAAGGACTGGCACCAGCGGCCGCCGCTGGATGCGGTGATGGCAGATATTCAGCGCCAGCTGCTGTCGCTACCCGAGGCGACGATCATGACCTTCGCGCCGCCGACCCTGCCGGGCCTGGGCAATGCCTCGGGGTTTGATCTGCGCATCCTGGCGCAGGCCGGTCAGTCGTCGGCGGAGCTGGAGCAGGTGACGCGGCAGATCCTCCAGCTGGCGAACCAGCATCCTCAACTGAGCCGGGTGTTTACCACCTGGAGCAGCAACGTGCCGCAGCTGACCCTGACGGTCGACCGCGATCGGGCGGCGCTGCTGGATGTGCCGGTGGCGCAGATTTTCAGCAGCCTGCAGACGGCGTTCGGCGGCACGCGCGCCGGCGATTTCAGCCGTAACAATCGTGTCTATCATGTGGTGATGCAAAATGAGATGCAGTGGCGCGAGCGGGCAGAGCAGATTAGCGAGCTGTACGTCCGCAGCCGCGACGGCGAGCGGGTGCGGCTGAGCAATCTGGTCACCATTACGCCGACGGTGGGGGCGCCGTTTATTCAGCAGTACAATCAGTTCCCGTCCGTTTCAGTGAGCGGTTCAGCGGCCGAGGGGGTCAGCAGCCGCACGGCGATGGCGGCCATGGAGCAGATTTTGCAGGCCCATCTGCCGCCGGGATATGACTACGCCTGGAGCGGGATCTCCTGGCAGGAGCAGCAGACCGGCAATCAGGCAGTGTGGATCGTGCTGGCGGCGGTGGCGATGGCGTGGCTGTTCCTGGTGGCGCAGTATGAGAGCTGGACGCTGCCGGCGAGCGTCATGCTCTCGGTGCTGTTCGCCATCGGCGGAGCGCTGCTCTGGCTGTGGACCGCGGGCTATGCCAACGATGTGTATGTTCAGATAGGGCTGGTGCTGCTGATTGCCCTGGCAGCGAAGAACGCGATTCTGATTGTTGAATTCGCCCGCAGCCGGCGCGAGGAGGGGCTGTCGATAGTTGACGCTGCGCGCGAGGGGGCCACCCGCCGCTTCCGCGCGGTGATGATGACCGCGGTGTCGTTTATTATCGGCATCATGCCGATGATGCTCGCCACCGGCGCCGGGGCGCATAGCCGGCGGATCATCGGCACCACGGTATTCAGCGGTATGCTGGTGGCGACGATGATTGGCATCCTGTTTATCCCGTCGCTGTATGTGCTGTTTCAGCGTATGCGTGAGTGGGCGCATCGGCGGGGGTAAGTGTTGCGCCACAGCGTCTGCCTGTCGATCCCCTCTCCCTGTGGGAGAGGGTTAGGGTGAGGGGGATTTTCCGTTCACGTTGCGTTTGGGCGTTAGCCCCGCCTTATCTGCCGGAGCAACAGCGTCTGCCGGGCGGTCCCCTCTCCCTGTGGGAGAGGGTTAGGGTGAGGGGGAATTTTCCGTTCACGTTGCGTTTGGCAGAAAAGGGTAGTCCTTCGCTGGTGAACGGGTAAAGGGGGAGAAAACCGTCTCCCCCTTTACAATCCCCCCGGTCCCGCAGAGAAATCGGTGCTGCGCACTACGCTCACCTCCCGGTCGTCCGCCTGCGGTCGGCTCAACTCGACGTCGTGTCTCGAATCGCCTCTGGCCGCCCTCCGTGGCGGCCAGCCCTTGTCTGCCGACCTCCGGTTCGCCGATTTCAGCGGGAATCGGCCCCGCTGCACGCCCGTAGTTTTCAGAGGCCAAACCATAGCGATCAGAATATATCCGTTAAAAATTGTATGTGCCTTTCTCCGTGGCCCCGCTGTGTATACCGGGGCTGCAACGACTGCCGGGCGGTCCCCTCTCCCTGTGGGAGAGGGTTAGGGTGAGGGGGAATTTTCCGTTCACGTTGCGTTTGGCAGAAAAGGGTAGTCCTTCGCTGGTGAACGGGTAAGGACGGCGGGCACGGCGCCGCTTTTGTGCCGGGCGCCCGCTACTTCCTCTCCACCGTTATCATGGTCACGAACGGATGATACTGCCACGGCACGCTGCCGCCTTTGCGGTACATCTTCGACAGCGTGCCGTCGAGATAGAGCATCTGCCGCACCCCGAGCTTTGACTGCGCATAGCAGGCAAAATCATAGAAGTTGGTCTCGCGATCGCTGAGCATAAACACCACCCGGCCCTGCTTATCGATACCCACCCCGTTACGCAGCTTGCGCGAACTGGCTGAGGGCTTCAGCCGCCAGTTGATGACGTCATTCTCAATCAGCATCGGGCCGGACTGCACCGCATAACGGATGGCGGGAGAGGGTTTGTACACCGGCAGCGGCACGATTTTCGCCCGGTCGTTCGCCACCAGGAACACGCCGCCGGGGCGGATAAAGAAGTTCCCGCCGCCGGCGGAACGGTTTACCGGCGTCAGCCGTTTACCGTCTTCGATATACAGCCCCAGCGGCGCGTAGGCTTTATCGTAAATGCCGCCGTTCATCGCCATCTGCACCCGGCCGTCGCCATCGATACCCGCCAGCAGCGAACGCAGGGAACCCCACGCTTTGCCGTGCCGATCCTGCCAGTACATCGCAATGCGCTCGTTCTGCGCATCCACCCGATAGCTCTGCAGGGTCAGCTTCGGGTCGGTGAGGGTACAGGCGGCGCTGGCGACGGCGGCCAGGGGCAGCAGCGCCAGGGGGAGCAGGCAACGTAATAACATGGGCAGTCCTTTCTATGGTCTGCGCCGAGTATACCCGCCTCGCTGCCTTATGCCGCCCAAATCTCACAGTGTTTTTGCACCAGGCCGGAAAGCGAACCGCCGTTGGCGATAAAGTCGCGCATCTGCTGCGCTTCGCTGTGCGGCGATTTCGCCTGGCGGACCACCGCTTCCAGCGCCGCCGTCGCCTTCAACTGATGGGCGAAGGGAGCCAGCCGGTCGGCGAGCTGCAGGATCTCCTGGCGGATGCTGCGCTGCTCTCCGCTGCGCACGTCGGTGAGGGTCCCGTCCAGCCCATAGCGGCACGCCTGATAGCGGTTAAAGGGGTACAGCAGATAATCATCAGGCTGGTGCTTAAAAGGGCGCTCCGTCAACAGCCAGCAGGCCAGGGTCTGTATAAAGCCGGCGATATGGATCGCCTGGGCGAGGGTCAGGGGAGTGTCCATCACCCGCACCTCGACGGTCCCAAACTGCGGGCTGGGGCGAATATCCCAGTGCAGATCCTTCATGCTGTCGATCATGCTGGTGTAGCTCAGCTGGCGGAACAGGCGACGAAACCCCTGCCAGTCTGCCACCCACGGCATCGGACCGTTGTCGGGATAGGAGGAGAAGCGGTTCAGGCGTGAACAGGCGAAACGGCTGTCGGTACTGTCAAACCACGGCGAGGCGGCATTAAGGGCGATGAAGTGCGGTACAAAGCGCGACAGGCCGTGCAGCAGATAGAGGGCGTCGTCGCCGCTCTGGCAGCCGACGTGCACATGCTGGCCAAAGACCGTGGCCTGCTGCGCCAGATAGCCAAAATGCTCGACGGTTTTAACATAGCGCGGATTGTCGCTGATTTGCTGACGCTGCCAGGCATGAAAGGGGTGCGAACCGCCGCCGCAGATCTGCAGATGATGGCGCAGCGCCGCGCGCTGAACCGCCTGCTGGATGGCGCTGAGCTGGGTTTGGGCATGGCTGATGTCGCGGCACACCCCGGTGGCGATCTCCAGCATGCTCTCGGTGATGTCATGTTTGGCTTCTCCCACGGTCAACTGATGCTGGACGTCGGCAATCAGCGTCGAGGCATCCTGGCTGAGGTCGTAACCCGGCGGGTTCACCACCTGCAGCTCCAGTTCGATACCGAGGGTAAAAGGATCAGAGCGGTGAAAATCGGCTAAAGGCATAGTCTCTCCCGGTCGATGTGTTCCCTGAAGTATAGAAGGGATTGATCCCGACGGAGAATACGCGGCGGCGGAGGACGGGGATGAATGAAAAGTGACGCAGTGTGATTATTTGAATTTTGCCATATAGCGGCTGGTGCAATTCTGCAACATATTTCCCGTTGGCGGTGCGGCGGAATAAGGTGCAATTATTTTCCCATAATTATCATGGTGATAATATAAGTCATTCTTATTTTATTGGTCGGTTTTGGCCTATTATCGCCCGCGTAAGAGCTGGTACGCATTTTGCCTGTTAATCCGTGACACTTTATTTAACAGGGATTATGTGATGCACAAAAAGACGTTATTTTCGCGTGCCGGTCGTCTCGCCGTGGCGGTGAGCGGCGCACTGGCCCTGGCGGGCGCCGCCTTACCTGCCAACGCCTCCACGCTGCGGATCGCCATGACCGCCGCGGATATTCCGTTAACCCTTGGCCAGCCGGATCAAGGCTATGAGGGCAACCGCTTTACCGGCATCCCGCTGTACGACGCGCTGGTGGAGTGGGATCTGTCGCAAGGTGAAAAGCCCAGCGGTCTGGTGCCGGGGCTGGCGACCGAGTGGCACATCGATCCGCAGAACACCAGCCGCTGGATTTTCACCTTGCGTCCGGGCGTCAGGTTCCATGATGGGACGGAGGTGAACGCCGACGCCATCGTCTGGAACGTGGATAAGGTGTTGAATAAAGCGGCGCCGCAGTACGCCCCGGGGCAGATCGGCAACACCCTGTCGCGCATGCCGACCCTCACCGGCGCAGAGAAAATTGACGACCACACTGTGGCGCTGACCACCTCGGAACCGGACGCGCTGCTGCCGTACAACATCACCAACCTGTTTATCGTCTCGCCGACGGCGTGGCAGAAGCAGTATGACGCGGTGCCGGCCAGCGCGGGAGATAGCGCCGCGCGCAGCAAACAGGCGTGGACCGCCTTCGCCGCCCACGCGGTGGGTAGCGGCCCGTTCAAACTGGAGAAGCTGGTGCCGCGTCAGCAGCTGATCCTCGATAAAAACCCCGACTACTGGAACAAAGATCGCATTCCCCGGGTGGATAAAGTGGTGCTGATCCCCTTGCCGGAGGCCAACGCCCGTACCGCGGCGCTGCTGTCGAAGCAGGTGGACTGGATTGAAGCCCCGGCGCCGGACGCCATCGATCAGATCAAGTCTCAGGGTTTTCACCTCTACGCCAATACCCAGCCGCACCTGTGGCCCTGGCAGTTCTCCTTTGAAAAAGGATCGCCGTGGCAGGACATCCGCGTGCGCAAAGCGGCCAACCTGTGTCTGAACCGTGCCGAGCTGAAGAGCTACCTCGGCGGCTATATGACCGAGGCCACCGGGGTTTATGAGGCTGACAGCCCGTGGCATGGCAAACCCACCTTCCAGATCAAATATGACCCGGATACCGCCCGCCAGCTAATGACCGAGGCCGGATACAGCGCCAGCAAACCGCTGCACGTCACGGTGGCCACCTCGGCCTCCGGCTCCGGGCAGATGCAGCCCTTGCCGATGAACGAGTATATCCAGCAGAGCCTGAAGAGCTGCTTCTTCAATGTGGATATCAAAGTGGTGGAATGGAACACCCTGTTTACCAACTGGCGCCTGGGCGCCCGGGACCCCTCGGCGAAAGGGATCGATGCGATCAACGTCAGCGCCGCGGTTAACGATCCGTACTTTGGCCTGATCCGCTTCTCGACCGCCAAAGCGTTTCCGCCGGTGGCGACCAACTGGGGTTACTTCTCCACTCCGGAGACGGAGAAGCTGGCCGCCGCCGTCAAGCACGCCTTTACCCCAGCGGAGATGAACCAAGCGGCCGGTGAGCTGCACGCCGCGCTGGTGGATCAGGTGCCATTCCTGTTTGTCGCCCACGACGTCGGGCCGCGCGCGATTTCCCCTGCGGTGACCGGGGTGGTGCAACCGCAGAGCTGGTTTATCGACCTCAGCCTGGTGAGCAAAAAAGAGTAATCGCGAAAGGGGCGACCGATGATCAATACGCTGCTATACCGCATTCTGCTGGCTATCCCCACCATGCTTGGGGTGGCGGTGATCTGTTTCATGCTGGTGCAGATCGCCCCGGGCGACCCGCTGGTGTCGGTGATGCCGCCGGACGCCTCGGAGGCGCTGCGTCAGACGTTAATACAGGCTTACGGCTTTGATAAGCCGCTGCCCCTGCAGTTTATCCACTGGCTGTGGCGGGCGCTGCATGGCGACCTTGGTATGTCGGTCGCCACCGGCCGCCCGGTGATAGACGAAGTGATGACCGCGGTGGCGTACTCCCTGCGCCTGGCGCTGCTGGCGACGGCGATCGGCTTCGTCCTCGGCAGCCTGTTCGGCTTTGTCGCAGGCTATTTTCGCAACAGCGTCATTGACCGTCTGGCCTCGGTGTTGTCGGTATTTGGCGTCAGCGTGCCGCACTACTGGCTGGGGATGCTGCTGGTGATCCTCTGCAGCGTTAAGTTCGCGCTGCTGCCGGCCACCGGCGGCGGGCCGATAGGCGAGGTGGGCTGGCAATGGGACTGGGCGCACCTGCAGTTCATGCTGCTGCCAGCCCTCACCTTGTCGGTGATCCCCACCGGGATTATCGCCCGCACCGTGCGCTCGCAGGTGGCCGATATCCTCAGCCAGGAGTTTATCGTTGGCCTGCGCGCTCGCGGGCTCAACGAGTCGCGCATCTTTGTCCACGTCATGAAAAATGCCGCGCCCACCGCGCTGGCGGTGATGGGGCTGCAGGTGGGCTATCTGATGGGCGGCTCGATCCTTGTGGAGACCGTTTTCTCCTGGCCGGGAACCGGATTGCTGCTCAATACCGCCATTTTTCAGCGCGACCTGCCCCTGCTGCAGGGCACCATCTGGGTGCTGGCGCTGTTTTTCGTGCTGCTCAACCTGCTGGTGGATATTCTGCAGACCACCCTCGACCCGCGTATTAAGAGGAGCTGACCATGGTGGATACGGCAACGACGAAAGCGGTTCCGGCCGCAGCGGCCCACGCTTCCCGGCAAGGTTACTGGCGCGGGGTATTGCGCCGCCTACTGCGCGATCCCGGCGGGGTGGTGGTGGGCGTGGTGATCCTCCTGCTGCTGGCCCTGGCGCTGTTCGGTCCGTGGCTTATCGTCAAAGATCCTTATCAAACGTCGATGTTCCTGCGCCTGAAACCCATCGGCAGCGACGGCTTCCCGCTGGGCTCGGATGAGCTGGGACGCGACATGCTGTCGCGGCTGATCCTTGGCACCCGACTGTCGCTGTTTATGGGAATTGTCCCGGTGGTGTTCGCCTTTTTTATCGGCGGGGCCATCGGGATTATCGCCGGCTATACGGGCGGCAAAACCAATACCGTGATTATGCGCACCGTGGATGTGTTCTATGCCTTTCCCTCCGTCCTGCTGGCGATTGCGCTGTCGGGAGCGCTGGGGGCGGGCATCGGCAATGCGCTGCTGTCGCTGACCCTCGTGTTTGTCCCGCAGGTGGCGCGGATTGCCGAGAGCGTGACCGCCCAGGTGCGGCATATGGACTATATCGACGCCGCCCGGGCCACTGGCGCCAGCGCGTTGACCATTATCCGCGTCCAGGTGTTGGGCAACGTGCTCGGGCCGATCTTCGTCTTCTCCACCGGGCTGATTTCGGTGTGCATGATCCTCGCCTCCGGCCTGTCGTTTCTCGGCCTCGGCGTGCGGCCGCCGGAGCCCGAGTGGGGGCTGATGCTCAATACGCTGCGCACGGCAATCTATACCCAGCCGTGGGTGGCCGCCCTGCCGGGCCTGATGATTTTTATCACCTCCATTTCGTTCAATATCCTCGCGGACCGCCTGCGTGCGGCAATGGCGATTAAGGAGTAAGCGATGCAACCCTTTATCAATATCGACCTTGGCGGGCCGGCGCAGCCGCTGCTGAAGGTCAATCACCTGCTGAAGTACTTTCGCGGCGGCAAAGGCCGGGAGGTGGTGCAGGCGGTGGACGATATCAGCTTCACGGTGATGAAAGGCGAAACCCTGGGGGTGGTCGGCGAGTCGGGCTGCGGCAAATCGACCACCGCCCGGCTGCTGA
>NZ_PJDK01000024.1:0-72413 GCF_002837615.1 Klebsiella sp. X1-16S-Nf21 | reverse complement strand
TTTCAAGGCCCGAGAGTCGGGTGATGGTTTCCTGCAGCATGGAGTTCTGCCCGAACAGGCGGAGGAACTGTTTCGGGTAAAGCTCGCGAGACATCGGCCAGAGACGACTGCCGGTACCACCAGCCATGATCACAGGAAGCAACATATTAATATCCTTTAATTAAAACCCTGTTATTAAACACCCAGATATATTCTGAGGCCAGAAGCAGCTTATTATAGGTGTACAAAAGTATAAATATGGCAAATTCTTAAAAGATAAGCATTTGGTTTATTAGAGCTGGATAAATAACGCAGGCGTGCAAATAAGATGACTTTGATCAGATTATTGTAGAATAACTAACAATAGATAACAGTCAGGCCAAATGGCCTGACTGTGGCATTTAAAGATTATTCCAACCACTCGGTATGGAATACACCTTCTTTATCAGTACGCTTATAGGTGTGCGCACCAAAGTAATCACGCTGAGCCTGAATCAGGTTAGCGGGCAGAACTGCGGAACGGTAGCTGTCGTAGTAGGCAATTGCCGCAGAGAACGTCGGTACCGGAATACCATTCTGTACGGCATACGCCACGACATCACGCAGCGCCTGCTGATAGTCATCAGCGATCTGTTTGAAGTACGGTGCCAGCAGGAGGTTAGCAATGCCAGCGTTTTGCGCATAAGCATCGGTGATCTTCTGCAGGAACTGCGCACGAATGATGCAGCCAGCGCGGAAAATCTTAGCGATCTCGCCGTAGTTCAGATCCCAGTTGTATTCATCAGAAGCAGCTCGCAGCTGGGAGAAGCCCTGAGCATAGGAGACGATTTTACCAAGGTACAACGCGCGACGCACTTTTTCGATAAATTCCGCTTTATCGCCGGCCGGTTGAGCCTGCGGACCACTCAGCACTTTCGAAGCAGCTACACGCTGGTCTTTAAGCGAAGAGATGTAACGAGCAAATACGGACTCGGTGATCAGAGACAGAGGTTCGCCGAGATCCAGTGAGCTCTGGCTGGTCCACTTACCGGTACCTTTGTTTGCAGCTTCATCAAGAATGACATCAACGAGGTATTTACCTTCTTCATCCTTCTTGGTGAAGATATCTTTGGTAATGTCGATCAGGTAGCTGCTCAGTTCACCTTCGTTCCATTCGGTGAAGGTTTGCGCTAGCTCTTCGTTGGAAAGAGCCAGACCGCCTTTCAACAGCGCATAAGCTTCAGCAATTAGCTGCATGTCGCCATACTCGATGCCGTTATGAACCATCTTCACATAATGGCCAGCACCGTCAGCACCGATATAGGTGACACATGGCTCACCGTCTTCTGCAACCGCCGCGATCTGCTTCAGAATTGGAGCAACCAGTTCATAGGCTTCTTTTTGACCACCTGGCATGATGGAAGGCCCTTTCAGAGCCCCCTCTTCACCACCGGAAACACCGGTACCGATAAAGTTAAAACCTTCGGCAGACAGTTCGCGGTTACGACGGATGGTGTCCTGGAAGAAGGTGTTGCCGCCATCAATGATGATGTCGCCTTTATCGAGGTAAGGCTTCAGGGAATCGATGGCGCTGTCGGTGCCAGCCCCAGCCTTCACCATCAACAGGATACGACGTGGTGTTTCGAGAGATTCAACAAACTCTTGTACTGTGTAGTAAGGAACCAGTTTCTTGCCTGGATTCTCGGCAATCACTTCTTCGGTCTTTTCACGGGAGCGGTTGAAAACGGAGACGGTATAACCACGGCTTTCGATGTTCAGCGCAAGGTTCCGCCCCATCACTGCCATACCGACAACCCCGATCTGTTGCTTGGACATTACATACTCCTGTCTGGTGTGGTCACTGCGACACGTTCGCAGCTTAAATGTGATGATAATGTTAGCCCAAAGTACAAAGAGCTCATAGTGAAAATTTATAGACTAGCACAAGGAAGAAATGTTGGATTACAAATGAACAAAGGACTGCTAACATCAAAGGAAATTAATAAGCCGCTTTATTTATAAATCCTTTAAAAACTGTAAGGAATATTATCTTAAGATCTAGCCAAATGCTCCAACTTCTGATATACAACAAATCGTATTCGATACGCTTTTCCATTTTTTCAAGTGTATCAGTTTCACCACGCCACCCATTGATTTGCGCCAAGCCGGTAATACCGGGTTTAACCTTATGACGAAGCATATAACCTTGAATTAAAGCTCTATACTGTTCATTATGAGCTACTGCATGTGGTCGCGGACCCACAACGGACATTTGCCCACACCAAACATTAAAGAATTGCGGTAACTCATCAAGCGAAGTGCTACGTAAAAATTTACCTACCTTAGTAACACGGACATCATTTTTTTTAGCTTGCACTACAATGTTGTCGTTTTCCATAACCCGCATAGAACGAAATTTCCACACTCGTATTGGTTTACCATCCATTCCATATCGTATTTGTCTAAAAAGTACGGGGCCTGGAGAGGAAAATTTAACAGCTATCGAAATTACCAGTAAAACAGGCGAAATTAATACAAGGATAATACTTGAAACAATAATATCCTCAAGCCTTTTGAAAATCATATTGATACCACTAAGTGGCGTATCAAATAATGGCACTACTGGCACACCATTGATTTCTTCAGTTCTTGCTTGCAAAATATTAAAGGTAAAGATATCAGGAATTAATAATACAGAACATGTTGTATCAGTCAATTGCTGTACAATGTTCTTTATCTTAGCCTCTTCTTGCATATTCATAGCGATATATATTCTATCGATTTTACCATTGCGAGCATCAACGATTAATTCATCAAGGTTCCCACAGTAATTGATATCTACAACATTTGTTAAAACTTCACTATTGTAATAGCCTAAAACAATAAATCCCATCCATGGTTCTTCGGCAAAACCTTTCAGCAGATTAATACCTGCAGGCAATGATCCTACAACAGCTACACGGCGAGTATTATAACCCAGGCGCCTTAGCATTCCGGCACCGAGACGTATCAATGTACGACATAATACAAAACCAATTGAAACTATTATATACCATATTACAGCAACGGTTATATTAAGATCAAAGTCATGAATTAATGAAATAATGCCTAAAGCTAGCACATAACTTAAGGACCAGTTTTTTAATATTAATTTCAGCTCAGCAGAAATTTTAACACCACGCCACGAACGATAGAAATCGGTAATACCACCTACCATTTGAAAAATCACGAGGACAATAAGCGAAAAAAGTAAATATTTTATCTCAAATTGCACGTTATTTAACAAACATATTGCATATAGACTTGTAAAAATAAGAACTATATCAGAAAATCTTTGAACCATCGATATAAGCGAGGCATTAGCATTTGCCCGCTGATAATGTATTGTCATTCTAGTTCACTCTTAATATAATTAGCAATAAGAGAAATTCCTTAAAAGAATATTTAGTATTCAATTCTTTTAGAAAGATTAAACTCGATCCATTTATCTTCAACATATTTTGATAAATTATTTTTAAATATTTCAACAGAAAATCGCAAGGCATTCTCCCTGCAATCCTGAGGTTCTATTTTATCAGACACAGTGTCAAAGAAATTAATAGCTTTTACTAAAGATGGAACACTTTGCTCATCGAAAAATACCCCAGTAGGTTTATTTACACCATAAGGACGAACAGTCTCAAGACTACCACCTTTTCCAAATGCAACAACTGGTGTACCACAAGCTTGAGCTTCGACCGGGGTTATACCAAAATCTTCTTCAGCAGCAAAAACAAAAGCTTTAGCATTTTGCATATGCTCAAGCATCACAGAATCAGGTTGATAACCTAAAATTTCAATATTGCTTTTAGCTTTACTTTTGATTTTAGCCATCTCAGAACCATTACCGATAACAACTAACCTTTTATCTGGCATATTAGAAAATGCTTCAACTATGAGATCAATTTTTTTATATGGCACTAATCTGGAAGCAGTAAGATAAAAATCCTGTTTAGATGTATTCATCAAAAAGCGATGAACATCAACGGGGGGATAGATCACATCAGCTGTTCTGCCATAAACCTTATGAATTCGCCTTGCAATAAATTGAGAGTTTGCAATAAAGTGATCTACGCCATTTGCTGTTCTATAATCCCATTGTCGTATTTTATGGAGAAGATACTTAGCAAGAATGCCTTTAACACCCTTATCTAAATGCGACTCTCTAAGGTATTGATGCTGGAGATCCCACGCATAACGAATTGGAGAGTGAACATAGCTGATATGTAATTGATCCGGGCCAGTTAATACTCCTTTGGCTACTGCATGGCTGCTTGAAATAATAACATCGTGTGATGAAACATCGAGTTGCTCTATAGCTAATGGCATAAAAGGAAGATATTTCTGATATGCTTTTTTAGCACGAGGTAACTTCTGAATGAATGTTGTTGATGCTTTTTTTCCATGGAAATAACTTCGCGATTGTTCAGAAAGAAAATCCACTACAGAATACAAATCAGAGTTTGGATATATGTCTATTATTTCCTTGATAACTCTTTCGGCCCCAGCATAAGTGACTAACCAATCAGCGACTATACCAATACTCTTCTCTTGGTTCATTATATTTTCCTTTCAAATAATTCGACGAAGTTAAAATTAACATATTTATTTAGTTACAGGCTAAATTTTGTATAATATTCGCCGCATCTTTATTTTGCATTTTTGAGTCCAAAATTCCGAAGCCATCTTCTGGATCCTTAGGGTATAAGTGATTATCCTTTAATTCGTAGATAAAAACACCCGCGTAACCTAATTTTTTTGCCTGACAAATTGCATTTTTCAAATCTTGAGCTTGAGTATTTAAAGAAACCGCAACAGGGCTAGAGGCTGTCGTCCAGCCAATTTCAGTAATATATATAGGTTTATTTTTAAAAGGTCCAGACTTTAATAAATCCATCGCATATTCAATTTGCTTCGTATAATACTTAAATTGATGGAATGGCGGTTTGCGATAAGTCGTATAAGGATGAATAGACAATGCGTCAGTAAAATTCACCATATCTGTTGTTAAAAAATCCCTAAAATAATCGCCTCTTCTTTCTAATCCTATGGCTTTATTAAAAGCAGCAGGAGAAAAAGAACTTGTAATTACAATTGAATCTTGAGCATTTTTCTTTATGATAGGATATGCATTTTTAACCAAAGCCTTATAATCCTCAACCTTCCCAGGTGTAGTATCTCCATTTTTATTATTCCATTCATTCCAAATTTGATAAAATCTCACTCTATTAGAAAAGTGTTTTGTCAGGTAATCAACATAGTTAACAAATCCTTTTACCGCATCTTTGGAAATAGGTTTATCACCATTATCATAATATTTATTACCATAATCAAGGATAAATAATACATCAATATTATTTTTTGAAGCATAATCTACAATAACGTCCCAAGCCGGAGGAATCGAGTAAGCACCTTTTTCTCGTTCTACTAATTTCCAAGGGGCATCTACTCTTATCGCTTTAATACCAAGAGATTTTACTTTATCAATTGTTGATATAATTTCCTCATCTTTTTTTTGGTATAAGTGTGAATTTACCCCAATAAGAAAATCTGAAGCTTGGCATTTAAACACGCTTACTATAAAAAACAAAAAAAACATTTTCTTTAACATATAATTTATCCCTATGAAATTTCTTTAATGAACTTACAGGGAATACCTGCATAAATAGAATTTTTACGCAAAGAACCTCTTGCCACAGAATTGCCTGCGATAACACTGTTTTCACCAATAATAGTGCCCTTAGTTATCATTACACCTGCACAAATCCAGACATTGCGCTCGATTCTGACTGGCGATTTAGCGTAACCTTGATAACGTATATCTTTAGAAAGATCATTATATCTATGATCAGAATCAAAACAGCATATGTTGTGCCCAAAAAGGCAGTTCTCTCCAATGTAAATATTATCGTGACTGACTATATTTGCATTTTTATTAAAGAACACACCACTCCCTATGTATATATTGCCACCAGAACTTACAATCGATGAATATGGGGAAATATAAACACGCCCTTTAGATGAATCTATTTGGACTTTACCAGTTCCGGTAATCTTAATTTCTGATAATATTGAAATATAAACTTTAAATGGATTGATAACTAACTTTTGTCGGTACTTTAACTTCAAAAAACAACAATAGCAGAAAGAAATAAAATACCTTATCAATTTCCCAATCATCTCTCCTTACCTCCCGATATTTTGCATTGTATTACTTTTATAATTGAATACACCATCCTAAACTCTTTAAAAAAGAACCCTAAGACAATGACAAATAAGTAAAAAGAAATAAAATTAAGTGTTAAAGTATAAATAACATGGTTGCTATAAAAATAACTTTCGACATTAAATGTTATATAAATGATACTATAGAGTGTTAGTATAAATACCATAATAATTAATGGCTTAATTACTTTATTAATAATTCCTAAGTATGTCGAACAAATGAAATATAATAGCAATCCGTTTAACGAAGCACCAATCCCAATACCATAAGCCCCGAAATTTTTGTATAAAAGTAAATTACCAGCAATATTTACCAAGACTGAGAGAGAAACGGCCATAAGCACTTTCTTATTTTGCATGTGAGCATTTAAAGCTTTAATAAAAATATAGCCAATAAGTTGAGCCCACAAACCAATAGCCATCCCACGTAGATAATTAGCAGTTATAACAACTGAATCATTATCAAATTTTCCATGTTTAAAAAGCAACGATACTATTTCTTCTGCACTTATATATATAAAAAACGAGCAACTACACCCGAAGAAGATAAGCAATTTATTTATATTAAGTAAATTATTTTTTGTTTTTGAAATATCAGACGATGCCCAATTCGAAAGACCAGCAAAAGCGATAGGAATGGCTACAAAAAAGTTAATTGTATCAGTTATAAACCTTGCATAATCTAAACCAGACACAGCATCTATGCTAATTAAAGATGATAAAGATCTTTCAAGGGCAATATTACCCTGCAAAATAAATGGCAAAAGAAGCAACGGCTTCATTATGCTACCAAATTCACCGAAAACTTCCTTAGCATTAACTTTTGTAAATTTTGTTGGTCGACTGAACAGCGTTGTGGAATCTTTCCTTGCGAAAGCCCAAAAGCAGAAAAATATATAACTACCAGTAAACCCCCATGCTAAATATTTATAGTTATTAAGATAAAATGCTGCAAATACTCCTAATAACATTCCTAGATTTTGCACGATAGCTCGCATAGACATTGGTACAAAGTCATTATGCGCCATTGAAACATAATTTATTATTGCAGAACATAAATAAAAAGGTGTACATAATGCCATAACTTCAAGCATATCTTTGGTGATAAGCTTTGTTCTAGCATCTACTCCTGGAGCTAAAATCGTCACCCAGAAATCAGAAAAAAAATATATACCAATCCAAACGATTAGTGATATAAATAAAAAAACGATATACATCATCCACTTAAATGTTCGGGCTTTTTCCTCATCTTCCAGTAAATATTTCTTATATAATGGAATGAATGCTGAATTGAGGCTGTCACTTGTGAGAAAATTAATAGGTACTAATGTTCCCGTCTGCGCAATTCTGTATGCACCATTAATTTCACCTGTCCCAAAAAATCTTGACAACAGTAATTCTCGTACAAATCCTAATACTTTTGAAATAAAATTACCGGATAATAATTGTAATATTTGTCTTTTCATATTACTTCCGATTCAAAAGTTCATGATATAATTTAGTTGAATAATCTAAAGTGTTTACTTCGTTAATATACGATTTCCTGTCGACTTCAACATTTTCAGAAAGTATCTGAATCAAAATTTCAGCGGCTTTCTTTATATCTTTGTAGTCAACTTTGTTCACTAACTCCGTTTGTTCGAAAAGTAAGTGTTTCGATATTATCATCGGCAACCCCGATGCTTGTGCTTCTAAAACATTAAGAGGAAGCCCCTCTATCCTTTTTGTAAGGAACATAAATACGTCAGACATATTCAAATATTTTGCGATAGTGACACGGTCTTGATCTCCCACAAAAATTACATTTTCGTTAAGAGATAACGATTGGACCATACTTTTTAGTGACGATTCTGCAGGCCCACTACCACAGATGATATAGAGTAGTTCTTGATGTTTATTTTGCTCAACAAGCTCTTTAACTACACGAATATTATTGTCGACGCCTTTTTGCTCATGCAATCGACAAACAGATATTATTATTTTTTTTTCTTTCGCAATATTGAAGTCAACACGAAGCTTTTCTTTTTTATCAATGGAGAAGGAGAATAATGATTCATCAATCCCATTCTCAATTTTTACTACTTTATCTTCAGCAACAAATAAATTATTTGGAAAAGAGGTTAAGCTTTTAACTACAGCATCACCAATTCCCACTATATAATCGAATTTTTTATAGTAATACGCATCTTTAAAAAACCAATATATATTTTTAATACCTTTAAGGGTTTTAATTGCAGAACGGCTTTTTATTTTAGTTTTTAATTCATCAATTGAAGTGCCATGCGCCTGCATTATAAAAGTTACATTGCTATATTTATTCCTATATTTTAGAACACCAAACCCGGCAGCACTCACGCTTATTACTCCGATCAACCGTTCTGCAGGGTAAGATAAAAAATGTTCAGCAGATTTCTCCCACCACGCGCGGTTATATTTCCCCGGTATGGTACCTTCTACTTCAACAATATTGATATTATCTTCTTTACATATGAAACTTGTACTCGGTAATTTCGTTGTTATTAACTCAACTTCTAAACCAATCTTAGCCAGACCTTTACACATATCCCATGTTACAACCTCTAAGCCTCCAGAGTTATGAGCTGGAATAGATCTTGCAAAAATAACAACTTTATTATTCATTTTCTTCCCGCTTTGTATTACTGATATTATAATTTAATGACGAGGTCATATTTTTTAGAGCCATTACAATTCCGATTGAGATTGCAAGAATTGGCATCTGATGTTGTTCACCTACCAAACCAAAGTTTTCACCAAAACCGTGGAGCATAAGCCAAAGAGACACCATCATTCCAGAGATAGATGCATACTTAAGTTTCTGATTTATTGAAAACATCCCCCGCCAGTTTATTTTTAAAGTTAAGAAAATGAACCAACAACTCAGTATAGCAGCCATTAACCCTGCCTTTGACCACATATATATTATTGTGTTATGCGGTGGGTAAATATACACAGTCTTAAAAAAGCGACCATAATCTTCTTGCCAACCTCCATAACCTTGGCCGATTATTGGATTATTAATAAAAGCATGCCAAGCGTAATTCCATATACCGAATCTGGTATCAGCTGTATCAGTGGATTCTGCTAAAAACTCGCTATTCATACTTATATTAAATATATTGACAACAAAAAACAAAAATGCTCCACATCCCAATACAGATGTAATAATCGTGATTTTATTTTTGTTTGAGGATGTTAAATAATAAATAAATAGGGGAATACCAACCGCAAAAAGAGCACTTGCCTTTGAACCTGTAAAAAAAATTGACACATAACATACTAACCCTAGTAATAATGTGGTTTTTTTTCTTGTTGTTTTATAGATAGAATATGACAAAAATGACGCAATGCCAACATAACAACCAGCAGCATTAGCATTTATAAAGAATAAACCGCCAGATTTGATAGGATCGTAGAAGTTATTACGTTGACCTTCATATAACAAACTGTCTAAAACGTTACCTCCAAGGAAAATTCGCGATGTGTTTGATAAAATCAATCCCAATTTTAAGTCTGGTAATAGTCTAAAAAGTATTATTAAAACTGCTTCAATTGCTATTAATATAAGCATGACATTAAGTATACTATACATGTACCGTAATCCATTATTTTTAGTAACATGATATACACCGGATACAATTAGCATAAATTGAATAAATGTCAGTATTTCTCTAAAACCTGAAGATGGTTGAACAGACCAAAGCAAACTTGCACTGCTAAAAACTATAATCAAGAATAACGATAGCATTATTCTTTTTTGTCCTAAAAATTTAATATTAGAGAAAAACTCTGGAATAAGTAAAAAACACGAAACCAATGCAAGGGATAAATCATATGGCCCTGGTAATATATATAATTGGACTACACATAGGCATAATGCCATGAGAAGTTTAAATCTTGCAGGGAGAAATATAAATGCAACACCTCCAATACCCCCTATAATCAATATTGAAATTTCAAACATAAAATTACCTTGGAATTAGGAAAAGAGTACAGAGCTTACTTAATACTACTTTATTAGCTCAGGCTGATTTATTAGATTTATCATTTTTCTCGTCCTTGTATCATACGTAAACTGTTTCGCTAACAGTTGAATTTTATCTAGCTCAACTGAATCTCCTTGCAAGATAGATTCAATTGCTTGAATAAAATCATTATCATTATTGGTTAACTTAAAGTATTCTGAAAATTCTTTGATAGATGGAAGATTAACACTAACGACATTACGTCCCGCAGCTAAATATTCAAAAAACTTCATAGGAAACATATTGTCAGTATAACTATTAATATTATTTGGTAATAACGCAACATCAAAACCTTTTAAATAAGAAGGCAGAGAACTATAATCTTTCGCACCTAAGAAATGAATATTTTTAAGTTTCTTCAATATATCGACATTTGTATTTGGATCTCCCTCCCCAACATCACCAATTAGTACAATATTCCATTCAGGATGCGATTTTGCTATTTTCTCAAGCAATAAAAAATTGATTTTATATGAACTAATAGCCCCAATAAATCCCAATATTGGCCCATCAATTCCCCTTAAATCCTCAGGAATTATTGTAGATTGTTCTAAAGCCTTTGAAAAATGATCATAATCTGCAACATTTGAGAAGTAATGAACATTGTTACTCCATACTTTTCTGCTTTCTAAAAGAGTTGGAGAAGTTACAAAAACAATATCTGCATTCCTAGTCAATTCTTCTTCTTTCTGCTCCAAAATATCAATCGGCATCCCTGGTTGCGCTTTTATTTCATCCACGCAATGATAGACTACATAACTGAAATCTGTCAGGTCAAGAAATTGAGTAGTTAGTGGATTATAAGTCCACAAAGTTGTTTTACTTTTTTTGTCATTACTCCATAATTTCAGTAGACTATTAAACAAAATATTATTTATTTTACGAATAATGGAGTTATCATTAAATGGAATCAAGACCGGCGACCATACCTTTATGTTTTGATGTACTTTTTTAGGCGGCCGAATACCTTTAACTAATCGATTGAAAATTCGCTTAAAATCTTTCTTATTTAATCCCGGCTTCCTTAATCCAAGTGAGTCAATGTAGAAAATGTTATACCCTTTTTTCGCTAAATCTAAAGCAACATGCTGTTTATTTGTCCAGAATGGATTATCCCAGTCAGCAGTAGATAAAATAATGATATTTTTGGTCAATTTTTCCATTTTCCCCACCTAAAATATATGATTGTAACTTCGATTAACCATGAATTAATTTTTGATAAATATCTTCTAATTTAGCGCTTTGAATATGAATATTAAAATCCCTATTTATTACGTCCCTTGCTGCTCGCCCCATTTGATGTCTCACACTATCGTTATTAAGTAAGTATGAAATCCTATCTTGTAGCATATCAGCATCTTTTTCATTAACAAGATAACCATTAATAGAGTCTTTTATGACTTCAGGAATACCTCCATGATTTGTACCTATTAATGGTACTCCTGTTGCCGCAGCCTCTAACAAAACCATGCCCAGTCCTTCAGCGTCTCCATTTTTAGCAGTAATGCTTGGGAGTACTAATAAACTTGCTTTCCTCATCCATTGCATTACTTCTACGTGTGATTTAGCTCCTAGAAAGGAAATATTATTTTCGAGATTTAATCCCTTAGCTTGCTCTAATAGTTGTACTTGCAAAGGGCCTTCACCGATGATAACAAGTTTGTATTCAGGGAAATTCCTGGAGATATTGCGCATAGCCGATATGAGTGTTGCAGTACCTTTTTTCTCAACTAACCTAGCGACATGTAGTATTATCTTTTGCTCTTCCGCTTTCTCTCTTATATTATATTTATCAACATCTATTCCAATATAATGCTTTATTAAATTATTTTCGTTAAAGCCATTATTAATTGCTGCATTATAAATAAAATCGGAGACACATAAGAATTTGTGCTCCCCATTTTTTAATTTATTTTGATTAAAAAAATAATTAATATATGTTGGTGATTTTGATAATAGCCATTTATGTGATTTCGTAGTTACATCGAAACCATGTAAAGTGGTAATTAGCGGGATATCTTTTTTTCTCGCCAAATCTAACGCATAAATACCATCCAGCGAAAAATGACAGTGTATTAAATCTAACCTAGTTTGTTCTGTCATTTTTAAATATGAAATGCTATCTCTTGTTAACACATTCCATATTTCGCTGATTCTTTCTGAGAGTGTATTATTCTCGTTAATAACCTTATAAGAAGCATCATGAGGTGGATCCCCATATAATTTTCTACCAATATAATGAATTTTATGTCTAGTTAAAGACTCAGCTTGCTGTCGGATAAAAACTTCCGATTTTTTGAAAAGCTGATTTCTAAAGATACCAACCGAATCCATGATTACCCCACCAATAACTCCCCTCGAATTTATACGAGGGGATATATTAATTAATCCTTATCAGAATAAGAATACCCATAATGATTGTAGCCATAACCATAGTAACTACTTGCTTTTTTCATTACACCGTTAAGAATACAACCATTAATATGTACACCACTATTATCAAATCTACGTAAACTAACTTCAATTTCCTTTGGTGTATTTAGTTCGAATCGGGCTACTAGCAGAGTCGTTCCGACATGACGACCAATTATTGCAGCATCCGTTACAGCGAGTATTGGCGGTGTATCTACGATAACTAATTCATAATTATCTTTCGCCCAATCAAGCAATTTTTCAAGTCTTGAATTCATTAATAGTTCAGCTGGATTAGGTGGAACTGCGCCTCTGGATATAAAATCAAAACCTGCTGATATAGCTTTAATACATTTTTCAGTATCAACCCGCCCAGAAAGGTAATCAGACAAGCCATTATCGTTATTTACATTGAATAACTTATGGGTATAACCTTTGCGCATATCTGCATCTATAAACAATACTTTTTTATTTGTTTGTGCAGTTACTGCTGCTAAGTTTGTACTAACAAATGTCTTACCTGCATTTGGGCTCGCCCCTGATATCATTAATATATCATTTTTTGCATCCATCATTGCAAAATGGAGACTTGTACGCAGACCTCTTATAGCTTCTAAGGCTATATCAGCTGGATTATCAAGAGCTAGAAAACCTTGATATTCAGCAGCCTTCACGTTTTTAACTTTATTTGAATTATTTATTTTCTTGGTAAAACTCTCAGAAACAGGAATGCTGGCATAGACACTAATACCGATTTCTTCAAGTTGTTCAGGAGATTCTATTCCTCTTCTCAGAAATACTCTTATAAGTACAAGCCCTACAGATATCATAAATCCTAGAACTAAACCAATGATTACAACCAATACCTTTTTAGGTTTTACTGGCTTTGGTTGAGTTATAGCATCATCAATAATTCTAACGTTACCTATAGCACTAGACTTAGCGATATTTAACTCTTGTTGTCTGTTAAGAAGTTGCATATATACCGCTCGTCCAGATTCCACGTCGCGACTCAAACGCAATATCTCTTGCTGTGTTTCTGGCATCGCTGACACACGCTTATTCAGCTTACTTTTCTCATCAAGAAGCGTTTTACGCTTCTCCATAAGTGATTTATATGTTGGATGCTCTCTGGTATATAGCTGGGAAATCTCTGATTCTTTAAACGTCAACTCGTTTAGCTGGTTATCAACATTAACAATCTGCTCAAGAACAGACTTTGCCTCTAACGATAGATCAACAGAATCACTTTTACGTCGATAAGCATTCAGTTTGTCTTCTGCAATATCAAGTTCACCTCTTACCTTTGGTAATTGTTGATTCAGAAACTCCAAGCTTTTAGCATCTTGTGCAGCTTGTCTTTCGATATTTTGCTCAAGATAATTTTCTGTAATTCTATCTAATATTACTTTTATAAGACTCGGTTCAGAACCAGAAATGGATAAAGTTAATATCCCAGTGTCTTTCCCTTGATCATTAACAGAAAATGAATCCTGAAGATCATTAATAGCTTTTAACCGAGTTGTATATGATATATAAAACTTATCTCCTGGTTTAGCCGACAAATTGGCGATATCAATAACTACGCCATTTTTTTCAGTAAGCTTCCCAAAATCGGCTTCAAAAGAAAAGTCATCGCCTACTATTTCATATCTTTTATCATCAATAACATTCAGTTGTAACTTTGGTATGTAATCTTCATTTGCACCAGGTATAAATAATTTTGCTATTCTCAACTCACCATTTTTTGTTCCTGTTAATCTTGCCCAACCACGACCCAAGATTGGAAAATATTTTGGCGTTATTCGCGCTTGTAAATTTAAATCGTCTACTGTCTTGCCCAGTACCATGCGCGACTGTAAAAGAGCTATTTCTGGGGCTGATTGTGGTTGACTGTCTGGTAACATTTGACTCAGGTTAGTCAAAATAGCATTAGCTTGTTTTTGTTCAACCTGAATTAATGCATCTGCTTGATATATAGGCGTAGCAAACAATGCGTATACCAAAGCTATTACTGTAAATAATGATGTTACAGAAATGATAAGTTTTCGATGATCAATAAACTCGCCCACTAATCGACTTAAATCGATATCATCTTCATTTTTACTTGCTGATGTTTTCGTTACAGATACCATTCGCTTATTCCCGATTATTTAGCACCTAGTTTTTGGGCCCATAGATTTCCAGCTTGTGCAATCAATTGATACACCAGAGAAAATGCTTCCTCACTTTTCTTATAAGGATCAGGAATTTCACGTTGCTGAAGC
Source organism: Klebsiella sp. X1-16S-Nf21 (assembly GCF_002837615.1). NCBI lineage: Bacteria > Pseudomonadati > Pseudomonadota > Gammaproteobacteria > Enterobacterales > Enterobacteriaceae > Klebsiella > Klebsiella sp. X1-16S-Nf21. The sequence continues at coordinate 57,469 of NZ_PJDK01000024.1, read as the reverse complement.
CAATGCCCAAAAAGCATTGTTTTACCCCGTAACTCTGGAGCGATTTTCCCTATTTGTTCAATATGTTTTTTTTCCATTACCAAAATTAACTCGTAATCCCTTCCCATAGATGCCGTAAATTGCTTTCCGATATGGCCATCCAACGACAAGCCATTCATTCTTGATATTTTATCAGCATTTTTATCTGCAGGATGATCAACCAAGGCCCCTGTCCCTGCCGAGGCTATTTTTTTATGTGGAAGTAAACTTTGTAAATATCTTTCTCCAATTGGAGATCTACATATATTACCCGTACAGACAACAAGTATTGAGTCGAACATTTTTACGGCCACTCCTTAATAAATTTTGCTGTTTCTGTCATATCATGTACTCCAGTAATTGTAGGTACAAGTTGTGATATCACACGATTCCAGCGCACTATTGGTGCGGTCGTAACATATACTATATCATATGGTTGTAAATGGAATTCTGTTCCTAAGACCATTGCTGAAGCATCTTGGGCATTCAGTTGGTAAATATTCGCAATTTTTCCTTGCTTATCTCCTTTTAGCTGGCGAATAACAAAAACGCCTGTTGCATCACTGAATGCTTGTGACATGCCTTCAGCATTACCAATTGCCTCGGCTAAGGTCATACCACTACGATCCATTTTCAAGGTACTTTGCTTAACAACTTCTCCCATCACAAACACTTTAAGATCGTCATTACGAGGCACAAACAATATATCGCCAGGATAGAGGAGTCTATTCTGTGATAAGTCACCTTTTTGCATTAAAGCATATAACGAAATCTTAGTATCTTTACCATTATGAGTTAATACAACATTGCGCCAATCAGCATCAGGCGCCAGTCCACCAGCAGCATTGATCGCATCCATAACTGTTAAAGGTATATTTGTTATCGGCTGTTGACCAGACTTCATTACCTCACCGGTAACATAAGTTTTTTGCGACCTAAAAGCAGCAATGCTTACGTCTACTTGAGGGCTCTCAATATATGTAGTTAAACGACTTGCAATATCTTGGCGAACTTGGCTAAGGGTTTTACCCGCCACCTGTACCTTACCGATATAAGGATAGAAAATGGTACCATCGGAGTTTACCCAGTTACCAGTGTCGCTGGCGCTACGGTATTGGCCAGCAGGAGTAGTTAGTTCAGGGTGGTCCCATACGGTAACCATGAGCACGTCACCTACCCCAATACGATATTCATAACTACGGAGTAAATTATCCAACTGCGGGTTGGGACGAGCAAGAACGGTCTCCGGACGCAGTTGATCGATTAGACCCGGAGTCATTGGGTACACATTGACCAGTTTATCCAGATCATAGTCGCTGTCAGGAAGTTCCACGACGTTCTTACGCAGACTGTTTAATCCCTGACCAGGGATGATTGTACAACCCGATAAAAACCCAATTGCCAATGCTAATGCCGAAAATCTAACAAGTTTTTTCTTCATAATGTCACATCATCAGTAAAACAAGATTTGCCAATTCCTGAGCAGCTGTCATAGCCGTTGCTTCCCTGCCGGCTTATGGAGAGATAAAAGCTGACTGCTTCCTGCAGCGCTACCACCCCTCTCCCCAGATTTCAGCATTCAGCCTTATAAACTAAACGGTATCTCTATCCCTGCGCTGGCCCCAACGTCATCGCTGTCGCTGTTGTTAGCGTTGGTGTACCACAGTGAAGTATTCAAGCGGACCGACTGATAAACATCGCCGCTCCAGCCCAGCTGTACACCTTTTAGAGTATCCGCATGAGGGAACGCTTTGTTGATCGACTGATTTTCCGGGTTAACCTTCGCGTATACTAAGCGCGTGCTCCAGCGCTGGTTATCCTCCGTAATAAGCTCAACTTTACCGGCAACGAGTTGACCATCACCACCCATTGCGTCACCCAGCGGATAACCCTGCTGATAATAGCCATCTTTATAGATATGATGGGTATAACTGTAATTGGTTCGGCTCATATTGGTACGCGTATCATGTGCTTCCAGGTACCAGTTTACAGCATCTTTTCCCCATCCGTGGTGCCCTTCGACCCCGCCGAGGAACATATTTGCCGAAGGCAGATAACCTGACTCATCTTCGCCGATCATTTGTCCGTAGAAACTGACCGGCCAGCCGAGGGTCGGCTCGAGTTTAAACTTAAAGTCAAAGCCAGCCAGCTGGTTACCAGGTTCGTTATCTGTCCCGGTATTGTCTTTCCCTGTAAAGCCATCCCAGAAGCTACTAAATGACTCAGGCCGCCCTTCCCCGCCCCACTGCATAATGCGCGATGCGCCTAGTTCAAGTGACTGGAAAGGAGAGAAAGTAAAGCGGCCACCAATAATTTTGGCACGCGGTACAGCGGTGTACTGATTCATCTGGCTGGCAGAGATCTGGTACTGCCACGGGCCTACCCAGCGCAGCCACCAAGTCTCCGGCGCTGTCTGCTCTGCTCGCTGCATCAGGAAGCCAGTCATCGGCCGCATTGCATCCCCACGGATCAGGCTGCCTTCATACCCTGGCCCCCACCACTGGGGTACCTGGCCAAAGGAGAGCCACTGATTCCAGAACTTCACCGCGCCGTAGGCGCCGTTGGCGTTGAAGCGCGAGCCGTTGCTGATCCGCTCTCCCCCTTCGACGTTGCCCTGGAGATGGACATCCCACCACTCGCCGCTGTTGTTGAACGCCAGGCCTAACGAATTATCTGCCGGCTGCGTCTGGCCAAACCCCTGCGGAGTGCCCGGCTGGTCGGTCGAGGTATAGCCGGTAATCCGGAAATCGGCTTTTAAAGCAGACAGTCGCTGGTTAATGCGGGCCAGCACCACTTGCTCAGAAGAATAGGACGGTTTGGCCTTTTTTAGCGCCCGGGCGATCTCTTCCTGGCTCAGCGGCCAGGTCGACAGGCTCAGATGGATGACCCCGCGATCAGAAAGCCAGGCAAGGTCGTTTCGCAGATCGTTATCATTTACGACTAACCCGGCCGCGTAAGCCTGGGCTCCCAGTGAAGAAAGCAAGCCCAATGTCACGGCAATGCGCGCAATTTTTATCATTGTACAAGATCCATTTTCAGCCCCGCTGTCGTATCTCAATGAGAATGAGGGGAATACCAAGATAGAAAGCGCTCGCGGTACCAGCTGACTTCACTGTGCAACACCGGCGAGGCAAGTACATTTACCCTAAGCTGCTTGTTAGCCTTATAACATCCACTCAGCTCACAATGTAGGCGAATTTTACCCTACAGGCTATCGATGAGACAGGAAAGTTAATGTCCAGGCGATATCAGCAGCCGTTCCTGGCCAACTTCTGAGGATATCCGTTGAAAATTGATAGATATCTATTGAGGGCGATCATCCTGACCGGGACGATTTTTCAGCCGTTGAAGAGAACCTCTGTGCAGCAGCAAGCGGCTTTAGCGACGCTACCGCCCCTGGCTTAACAGCTACCAGCGTACTGACTACCTGAACGACTTAATTTTTATCGACCTGTGGATGAATAATTGGTCAGGCCATTATTTTTAGCGGCGTTAAGTTTACGGGATTTCGGTCACAATTGGGAGTGTTGTTACCGAATATCTGCCAATTAATGCCCCTGTCGTTCTACTGACAAAAAATAAGCGGGTCACCAATTAAGATTATTCACTGATTTCCATGGTTAGAAATCTTGCCGGTACTACTACATCATCACACATGCAGCTAACTGACTGTAAAAAAACGTCTTTTTCCATAACCCATCATCATGCAAAAATCAGATGATGGCGTTATAGTCAACTACAATTTCTAATAGTTTCCAGTGTCTGGATATTCAATGAATGTGCATCAGGTAACGTCCCAGCGCATTTAAGAAACGTCTGATCAAAGCTATATCCAGGCAAATTGACAATAACAATGTAGTAGCACTGCATTATTTCATAAATATGAATTATCAATTGCCGGGTATATAGTAGATTATTTTCTTATTTGTCTAATTAACCGGCGAAAACTTAATTTCCCCTGTAAAACAAATGGCGATTACCAGGCCTGCTTTTGAAGGTCTTCTCTGGTAAAAGGTTTATCCAGCGGCCCAATTGCGGTCGCGATTTGCTCCAGCAGGGACTGAGTCGGCGCTTTACTGCCGCTATGCAACAGGATAAGCGGGACCATCACCAGGCATGCAACCCCACCCCAAGGTATAGTTTTATAATCAGAATTAGAAATTCGTTTTTGCAGCAACAGGAACAAAGCGCTACCAGCAGCGCCGAGCAGCAGGCCAGCGATCACTTCCGAGACGGAATGCGCATGGATGACCAGCCGTGAATAACCCACCACAGCGGCCAGAATATAGCCGGTGGCGACGGCTGCTTTTTGCAAGCCCGCGGAAAAACGAGCACTAAGCAGCCACAGGAAGATAGGCCAGAAGGCCGCGGAAAGCGCTGAGTGGCCGCTGAAGCCGGTGTAATCCAGCTCGCGAATACCCAGACCCCAGCCCATAAAGGCCAGTTTGGAGGCGCAGACGATGGCGCCGGTGATGCCGAACAGCAAACTCCACTGCCACGCCAGCAACCGCGACGTTTTACGCAGCATCAGGACAATAAACAGCGCCGCTGCGCTGGGCAGCAAAACGGTGCTATCACCAAAAAATGAGATGAGTTGCCAGTTCATATACCTGTGATCCTTCGATGATGTCCACTGCCGTGCTCAGGGATTATCCGTAATGTCTGTACCAGCTCGCATGCCAATTCATTTCACATTTTTATGCATGCAAGTGAGATGTTTAAAGCGGAAACATGATCGCAGTCAAGTTTTATTTTTGGCTGACGTTGACCGCTTTCCCTGCGCTTTAGGAATTGTCGCACTAAGTGACTATTCACAAAGCATTATTGCCGCTACTCCGACCATTGCACCACAGAGGCCAGAGACAAACTACCAGAAGTCTCCGAAGCCATACGTTTCTTTACAATCGTTATAACATTCACGTTATGAATAATTTCTGCATAACGTTATGAGCGGCGTGGCAAAATACCCCTGCCCTGCCGCTCACCCTTACGCCGGCGCTCAGGCCAGCAATTTTTTAATGCTTTCGCGGAATTTGGTACCTTCTTTCAGGTTACGCATCCCGTAGGTGACGAAGGCCTGCATGTAGCCCATTTTTTTACCGCAGTCATAGCTTTCGCCGGTCATCAGCATCGCGTCAACGGACTGCTTCTTCGCCAGTTCGGCAATGGCGTCGGTTAGCTGGATACGGCCCCAGGCGCCCGGCTGGGTTCGTTCAAGTTCAGCCCAGATATCTGCCGACAACACGTAGCGGCCCACTGCCATCAGGTCGGAGTCCAGGGTCTGCGGTTCGTCCGGTTTTTCAATAAACTCGACGATACGCGCCACCTGCCCTTCGGCCACCATTGGCTCTTTGGTCTGGATAACGGAGTATTCGGAGAGATCCCCCGGCATTCGTTTCGCCAGCACCTGGCTGCGGCCGGTCTCGTTAAAGCGAGCGACCATGGCAGCGAGGTTATAGCGCAGCGGGTCTGCAGTGCCGCCATCGAGAATGATATCCGGCAGCACCACCACAAACGGGTTATCCCCGACTACCGGACGGGCGCAGAGGATGGAGTGGCCCAGACCCAGCGGCTGTGCCTGGCGCACGTTCATGATAGTTACGCCCGGCGGGCAAATGGCCTGGACTTCCGCCAGCAGCTGGCGCTTCACGCGCTGCTCAAGTAGGGCTTCCAGCTCGTAGGAGGTATCAAAGTGGTTTTCCACCGCATTCTTCGAGGAGTGCGTCACCAGGACAATCTCTTTGATCCCGGCGGCGACGATTTCGTCAACAATGTACTGAATCATTGGCTTATCAACGATCGGCAGCATCTCCTTTGGAATTGCCTTTGTGGCCGGCAGCATATGCATGCCTAGTCCTGCGACCGGAATAACCGCTTTCAAATTCGCCATATTCATCTTCACCTGTTTGGTTGCAAAACACGCAGTTTTGCAAAATTGTACATGTCACAAATCCATTGGAACTGATAATACACGGATACTGCCCGGGCATCTGCCCGCCAAATTCTTAAATTCACTGTCACCTAAAAGAATACACACAACTTCCTTTTACCAACAGTTTGAAGTGAGAATAATCTTATTCTCCATCAGGATATTCAGCGGCCCGCTTCCCTGCACAGCGCGATGTCGCCGCAAGGCCCATACATCGCGGCCTTTGGTACGCAGACCCTGCCAGCTGCAGACTGCGGCGCCCATGTGTCCGGAAAGAATAGATATAGATAATTAATTTCGCCAGGCAATATATTTCAGCACAAACAGCCAGATATGGCAGGATAATAACCGTAAAACACGGCAGAGAACTGCGATCTGCGCTATTCTGCGCTAACTTCATGATGTGAATTATGCCGATTTTGTGAGCGGGCTTCGCACTTCACCCGGGGATGAGGAAGGGTGCCTACCGTGGAGAACGACGGGACTGCCCGCGCTTTTGCGCCGGGCAGAACGCAGCGGGTTATGGTTCTGATATCAGCAAGCTTATTCCAGCGCGTTCCGCCATATTGTTATTTTTCCGCTGATCTTTTCTGGAACATAATTCTTTTCTGTTCTCTTAATTTGCTGGAAATATATCCACCCCTGGCGGAGTGATATCCGCGTCGTTATTGCATTTTAGACTCATCTTATCCATGATCGTGGTAACACATACCGCAGTCGTACAGGTTTTAATACATATGGAATGGATTGCCGATCCGTCAATCTGGGCAGGTCTCGTCACGCTGGTGGTTATCGAACTGGTGTTGGGTATCGATAACCTGGTTTTCATCGCTATCCTCGCCGAAAAGCTGCCGCCCGCCCAGCGCGACCGCGCTCGTATCACCGGTCTGCTGCTGGCAATGGTCATGCGTCTGCTGCTGCTGGCCTCTATCTCCTGGCTGGTGACCCTGACCAAACCGCTGATTGTTTTTCACGACTTCAGCTTCAGCGCCCGCGATTTAATTATGCTGTTCGGCGGCTTATTCCTGCTGTTTAAAGCCACCGTCGAACTCAACGAACGGCTGGAGGGGAAGGACAGCGATAATCCCACCCAGCGCAGAGGGGCGAAATTCTGGGCCGTGGTGGCGCAGATCGTGGTGCTCGACGCCATCTTTTCGCTCGACTCGGTGATCACTGCCGTCGGCATGGTCGACCACCTGGCGGTGATGATGGCCGCGGTGATCATCGCCATCAGCCTGATGCTGATGGCCAGCAAGGCCCTGACGCGCTTCGTTAACAGCCACCCGACCATTGTCATCCTCTGTCTGAGCTTCCTGCTGATGATCGGCTTCAGCCTGATTGCTGAAGGCTTCAGCTTTATTATTCCGAAAGGCTATCTGTACGCGGCAATTGGCTTCTCAGTCATGATTGAAGCCCTTAACCAGCTGGCGCTGTTTAACCGCCGTCGCTTCCTGTCGGCCAATATGACGCTGCGTCAGCGCACCACCGAGGCGGTGATGAACCTGCTGAGCGGCCAGAAGGAAAAAGCTGAACTGGATGCTGACACGGCGTCGCTGGTGGCCGATCAGGACCATCATCCTTTGTTTAATCCGCAGGAAAGGTTGATGATTGAGCGGGTGCTGAACCTTAATCAGCGCAGCGTCAGCAGTATTATGACGTCACGCCATGATATCGAGCGCATCAACCTCAGCGCGCCGGAGGAAGAGATCCGCAGCCTGGTGGAGAAAAATCAGCACACCCGGCTGGTGGTGACCGGCGGGAAAGATAATGAAGACCTGCTGGGAGTGGTTCATGTTATTGACCTGCTCCAGCAGTCCCTGCGCCAGGAGCCGCTGGATCTACAGGTGCTGGTGCGGCAGCCGTTGGTCTTTCCGGAGGGGTTACCGCTCCTCTCCGCGCTTGAGCAGTTCCGTCAGGCCCGCACCCACTTCGCCTTTGTGGTCGATGAGTTTGGTTCCGTCGAGGGGATTGTGACCCTGAGCGACGTGATGGAGACTATCGCCGGTAATCTGCCCAACGAGGTGGAGGAGATCGACGCCCGGCACGATATTCAGCATCATCAGGACGGTTCGTGGACGGTTAACGGCCATATGCCGCTGGAGGACCTGGTGCAGTACGTTCCGCTGCCGCTGGATGATAAACGGGAGTACCACACCGTCGCCGGTCTGCTGATGGAGTATCTGCAGCATGTGCCGCAGGTGGGGGAGACCATTGAGATTGACGGCTATATCCTGCGCACGCTGCAGGTCGACAGCCATCGGGTGCAAAAGGTGCAGATCGTCCCGCCGGTAAAGCAGGATGAGCTGGATTATGAGGTGTAATCGTCAGGCATAAAACGGCCCGGGGTATCCCGGGCGGTGGGATGGATAATCAAACCCATGCCTGATGGCGCTTCGCTTATCAGGCCTACGGGATGGCAATGCAGACCGGGGTATTACCCCCACCGCACAACCCAGGCCGGGTCAGGCGTAGCCGCCACCCGGCATCAACATGACATCACACGTTGACGACATTCTCACATCGCGGGGAATTGATGCTCTACAGCTGCCACATTGCCTGATGGCGCTTCGCTTATCAGGCCTACATTAATTGGCGACGCAAGCCGATGATATTGCGCACATCCCAGGCCGGGTCAGGCGTAGCCGCCACACGGCATCATCGTGACATTACACGTTGACGACATTCTCACATCGCGGAGAATTGATGCTCTACAGCTGCCACACTGCCTGATGGCGCTGCGCTTATCAGGCCTACATGGATAGCGACTCAAACTGATGATATTGCACATATCGTAGGCCGGGTCAGGCGTAGCCGCCACCCGGCATCAACGTGGCACACCCTCTGACGACAATCTCACAGCCCGGAAGGTCCGGGCCGCGGTGGTGGAGATTACAGCTTATCGAGCAGCTTTTTGGCGTCTTTGCTCTCTTTGCTGCCTTTATTACGCTCAACCCAGTCGTTGAGACGCTGCTTCGCTTCATCCTGTAGCTGTTTGCGCAGGATCTGATCAACCTGCAGACTATAGCTCAGCGACTGCCAGTCGCCGTAGATGCGCAGCGGGATGGCGGTCTGTTTCAGGCGGTCGATAAGTTTGCCCTCCCCTTTCCAGCCGCCAAGCACGCGCACGTTAAAGCGCATATCGCAGTTCTCTTTCTGCAGATCAAGCTGACCTTCGCCGGTCATCGCCATCACGTCGGACTGCCCCTGCAGGCGGTTCAGCGTCACCACCCCGTTATCCAGCGTCAGCTGGCTGCTCACGGAATCCAGGCGGGTGGCATTGTCGTAATTCTCCTGCGCGCGCACGTTGGTGCTGCGCTCCACGGCCTGCTGCACCAGCTGCTGGAAATTCAGCCCCTCGGTACGGGTATCGGCCATCTGCAGCTGAGCCTGCCCCTGCCAGTGACGGCGGAAATCATCCGCGTCAATGCGTGTTCCGGAAAACTCGCCGGTCAGCGACAGCTTGCCGGTCAGGTTTAATGAATAGTTAAAGGCTTTGATCAGCGAACCGATCTCCACATTCTGCAGCGCCGGCTGGAACGTCGCCTGCGGCGTGTCGCCACGGGCATCCAGAGTGCCGGGGAGAGAGAGCTGCCCGCCGTCGAGGTTGCCCTGCATTTTGCTGACCGTCAGCAGCCCCTGCTGGTTGCTGATTTCGCTCTGCACCTGGGTGAAGTTCAGGCCGCGCCACTGCAACTGGTCGGCGCTCAGGGCCATCCGGCCGTTAAAGCCGCGCAGGCTCTGGTAATCTTCGCGCTCATCGCTGTCGGCGATCACCGGACGCAGCGGTCGCGTCTGGCTCTGGCTCTGCTGGCTGGCGCTGCTGTCGGTCGCTGGCGAGGAGGGCGCCAGCAGGCTGTCGAGATTCAGGGTGGTCGCGTGGAGATCCAGCGACCAGTCCGGGCGATCACCCAGCACCACGCTGCCGTTGCCGGTAAGGGTGCTGCCGCTGGCCATCAGATTCAGGTTGTCAAAGCGCAGAGTTTTGCCATCTTCCTGCCAGCTGGCCTGCAGGCTGCCCTGGCCATTAATGCCATCAGGAGGCAGCTCGGCGCCGCGCAGCTGCCAGCTTAGCTGGCTAAAGTCGGCTTTTAAGGAGTGGGGATAGTCGCCGCCCTGCACGGTAGCGGAGAAGCTCAACGCCAGGTCGCGCTGGTCGCGGTTGATCCGGCCGGAGAAGTCGACGGTGGCCCGGTGATTCTCATCCTGCTCCATTTGCAGGCGGATATCACGCACAGTGACCTGTTCGCCGTTCTCATGCTGGAAGAAGAGCACGCTGTCGGCCACCTGCAGCTGGCGCACGTCGTAGGACCACCCGCGGTCCTCCGGGGCCTGCGGCAGGGTGTTGTCATGCGGCACCACCGGCGCAGCGCTATCGCGTACCGCTTCGGTTTTCGGAGTCAGCTGGATCACCGCCCCCTTGAGCATCACCTGCTTCACCTGCAGCTGGTGCGACAGCAACGGCAGCAGCGCCACGTCGAGGCGCATGTTGTCGGCGCGGATCACCGGCTCTTCGGCGCCCCGGGCGGTCAGCGTCATGCGTCCGCTGAGAATGCTGAGCTGCGGCCAGACATGCCAGCGCAGCGGGCCATCGAGTTCAAGCTGATAACCGCTGCGCTCTGCCACCTCATGCACCATATAGGCGCGAAAATCGTTGGGATTGACCAGCAATACCAACGAGGTAAGCCCGGCGACAATGACCGCCAGCAGGATCATCAGCGTTGTCAGTATTCGTCTCATGGCACCCTCAGCAACACCCCGTTGACGTTATCAATCCTTGTCGATTCGGCTCGCCACCGCGCCCTGCTGGTCGCGATATTTGGCGTCTTCACGGCGGTTATACGGCCGGGCCGCCGGGCCCGATAATGGCTCAAAGCTCAGTGCGCCGATAGGCATTCCCGGGCGCAGCGCCAGCGGCAGTTTGCCGGAGTTGTAGAACTCAAGCACGATGCAGCCGGACCAGCCCGGGTCGATGCGGTGCGCGGTAACGTGCACCATCAGCCCCAGCCGCGCCAGTGAGGAGCGTCCGTCCAGCCAGCCCACCAGATCGGCAGGCAGGGTGACTGACTCATAGGTCACCGCCAGCGCCAGTTCGCCCGGATGCAGGAAAAAGGCCTCCCCTTCCGGCAGGACAATCTCTTCGCTCATCACGCGGTCCAGCGCGGCGCTGACCTCGGCCTTCGGACCGCTTAAATCGATAAACGGCGCCGTGTGGCCGCGGAAGGTGCGGAATTTATTACCCAGCCGTACATCAACCGTCGCGCCATTAATACGCTCAACGGGTGGGCGCGGATTGATGGCGAGTCGCCCTTCATCCAACCAGGCTTCGATATCTCGGTCACACAGACGCATGGGCTTTCTCCTTATAAGGCTGCTTCCCGCACGCTTCGCGGCGGAGAGGGCAACAGGGCTACTCTTTGCACGTTACACAATTCGGCCAGGTTATTCAAAGAACTGACTGATTTTGGCCTTCAGAATATCAATCGCGATGCGGTTTTTGCCGCCGCGCGGCACGATGATGTCGGCATACTGCTTCGACGGTTCAATAAACTGCAGGAACATCGGGCGCACAGTCTTCTGGTACTGGGCCATCACCGAGTCCATGGAGCGGCCGCGCTCGTTAACGTCGCGCTTAATACGGCGCATCAGGCAAATATCGAGCGGGGTGTCGACGAAAATAGAGAAGTTAAGCTCGTTACGCAGGCGCGCGTCGGTCAGCAGCAGGATCCCTTCAAGAATGATCACCTTCTTCGGCTCGACGTGAATGGTGTTCGGCGTGCGGGTATGCTCGACGTAGCTATAGACCGGCAGTTCAATCGGCTGGCCGCTTTTCAGCATCTGCAGGTGCTGGAACAACAGACTGTGGTCCATTGAGCTCGGGTGGTCATAGTTGGTTTTGACGCGCTCTTCCATCGACAGATGACTTTGATCTTTGTAATAGCTGTCTTCCGGAATGACGCCAATATGTTCGTCGCCAACTTGTTCACGCAATTCGCGATAGAGAGTACTGGCAATAAGACTTTTGCCAGAAGCCGATGCGCCGGCGATACCTACAATGACGCACTGATGGGACATATCAGTCATAAATTTTTGCGACCTGATTAACCTGGATAGAGATGGAGGGTGGCGGCGGACCGCCAAACGCGGCAATTATAGGGATTTCAGCGTCCCGATACCAGTGGTATGCGCCCCGGACGGCTATTCCGCCGCCGGGATCCAGTCATCGGTATACCAGATATGCAACAGCGCATACGATCGCATCGGCTGCCAGCGACGGGCATAGCGAGCGATGGCGGCCGGGGTCATTCCCGGAAAGCGCTGTTTAATCAGGTAATCATCCGGCAAAAAGATATCTTTCGCCTGCCAGCCGCGCAGAGCAAAGTAGTTTGCCGTCCAGCGGCCAATCCCGGGCAGGCTCTGCAGTTGACGCAGCCCGGCGTCGATGTCCGCTGGCGCCGTCAGGGGCAGCTCGCCGCTGAGCGCCGCCCGGGCGAGGTGGATCAGCGCCTCCGCGCGCCGAAGCGGCATTCCCAGCGCCTTCAGCGCCTGCGGGTCGGCCCGGGACAGCGCCTCTGGCGTCGGGAACAACACATAGCAGGGCGCCTCCGCCAGCGGTTCGCCCCAGCCAGCCGCCACTTTGGCAGTGAGCCGGGCGGCCATCGCCACGCTCACCAGCTGGCCCAGCACCGCCCGCACCGCCTGTTCGAAGGCATCCAGCGCCCCCGGCAGGCGCAGTCCCGGCCGCGCCTCGGCCAGAGAGCCCAACGCCCCGGCGACCTGCCGCGGGTCGCAGGCTAAATCAAACAGCTGGCCAATTCGCGCATAGCAGATCTCCGCCACCGGTTGCAGCCCCGGGGAGAGGGTCACCCGCAGGCCCTGCGCCTCCTCGTCCGGTGCCAGATGAATCAGCCCGCGATGCCCTTCAACGCCAAAGCTGCGACTATAGCCTCCTTCATCAAAGCGCTCGACGCCGGCGACGGCACGCGCCTGCAGAAAACCAACCATCCACGCCCAGTCATAAGGCGGGGTCCAGGGTAACAGCTCCATAAGCTCTCCTTTATATAGCGTTTCAATGATAGTCGCCCTTGACCGTCAGCGCCTTGCTTTTAAATTCCAGTTGTCGGCTTGGCGACGATCCGCTAAAGTCGCCCCCCTTCTTCACCGGCATGGGGATTTTGCAGACGATGTTTATTGGTTTTGACTACGGCACCGCCAACTGTTCGGTGGCCGTGATGCGGGAAAACACCCCTCAGCTGTTGACTCTGGAAAACGGCAGCGCGCTGCTGCCCTCGATGCTCTGCGCGCCAACGCGCGAAGCGGTCAGCGAGTGGCTCTATCGCCATCATGACGTCCCCACCCACAGCGATGAAAACCAGGCGCTGCTGCGCCGGGCCATTGCCGCCAACCGCGACGAAGACATCGAGGTGCTGCGCAACAGCGTGCAGTTCGGTCTCGCCTCGCTGCATCAGTATGTTGAAGATCCGGAAGAGGTCTACTTCGTTAAATCGCCAAAATCCTTCCTCGGCGCCAGCGGGCTGAAGCCGCAGCAGGTGGCCCTGTTTGAAGACCTGGTCTGCGCCATGATGCTGCACATCAAACTGCAGGCTGAGAGCCAGCTGCCCGAGCAGATCGACCAGGCGGTGATTGGCCGGCCGATTAACTTCCAGGGCCTCGGCGGCGACGACGCGAACGCCCAGGCGCAGGGGATCCTTGAGCGGGCGGCTCTCCGCGCCGGTTTCCACGATGTGGTCTTCCAGTTTGAACCGGTTGCCGCCGGGCTCGATTTCGAAGCCACCCTCAATGAAGAAAAGCGGGTGCTGGTCGTCGATATCGGCGGTGGGACCACCGACTGTTCCTTGCTATTGATGGGCCCGCAGTGGCGGGAGCGCGCCGACCGCCAGCAGAGCCTGCTCGGCCACAGCGGCTGCCGCATCGGCGGCAACGACCTCGACATTGCCCTGGCCTTCAAATGCCTGATGCCCCTTCTCGGTATGGGCGGCGAAACGGAGAAAGGCACCGCGCTGCCGATCCTCCCGTGGTGGAACGCGGTGGCCATCAACGACGTGCCGGCGCAGAGTGATTTCTACAGCACCGCCAACGGCCGTCTGCTTAACGATCTGCTGCGCAGCGCCCGGGATGCCGACAAGGTGGCTCTGCTGCTCAAGGTCTGGCGCCAGCGTCTCAGCTATCGTCTGGTGCGCAGCGCCGAAGAGAGCAAAATCGCCCTCTCCAGCGCCGCCAGCGTCGAAACCGCGCTGCCGTTTATTCAGGACGAGCTGGCCACCGCCATCGCCCAGCAGGGTCTGGAAGCGGCGCTGGATCAACCGTTGACCCGCATTATGGAACAGGTGCAGCTCGCGCTCGACAGCAGCCAGACCACCCCGGACGTGATCTATCTTACCGGCGGCAGCGCCCGCTCGCCGCTGATCAAAAAGGCGCTGGCCGCCCAGCTGCCGGGTATTCCGCTGGCCGGTGGCGATGATTTTGGCTCGGTAACCGCCGGGCTGGCCCGCTGGGCGCAGGTGGTTTTCCGCTAACCCCAGCCCACCGCCGCCGCGCAGCAGGTCTGTCCTGATCGTGGCGCTGCAGATTACACTGGAATATTCCTGGTCTCCCACGCAAAATGGCCTGTTCGTCCGGACAGGCCTGTCCACTCTTCCCCATTTCAGGGGGCGTATTATCCATACCGTAGCCAGATGTCTGCGGTCTGTATCGTTGGCATGCCGCAAGGGGGCGTGATTGAAAAGGGTGTCTGCGATCTTCGCAGCGGTCCGGCGTTGCCGGCCGCAGTTCCTGGCAGGCTGGCTGCTCAGCTGTGGATTATTCTTGCTGCTGGTCGCCCCACAGGCGCAGGCGGCGACGCGCCAGGTGGGCATTGATATTCCGGTCCAGTGGTACGCGGACGCCAGCGGCCAGATGACCATCGATCGCTTCGCCGCCCTGCCCACAGACCAGCTCGCCACCACCCGGCAGATCCCCTCCTTTGGTTATTCGCGAAAAACCTGGTGGCTGCGCAGCGAGCTGCCGGGAACGTGGTTTGCCGGGGAGCCGCGCTGGCTGCAGCTGGGCCCCTCTTTTGTCGACCATCTGACCATTTACTACCGACCTCTGGGCAGCGATGCCCCCTGGGAACAGCGCACCTTTGGCGACCGCGACGTCGCCCGCGAGAGCGACCTGCACTACCGGGAAAGCGTACTGATTATCCCCCCGCCGCCAACCGCCGCCGGCTATGAGGTGGTCTTTCGCCTGCAGAGCACCAGCACCCTGATCCTGCTGGCCTCGCTCTCTTCGCCGCAGGAATTTGTGCAGCGGGCGACCGCCGACACCGCTTTCTGGAGCTTCTATTTCGGCCTGGCCGCCGTCGCCAGCGGCGTGGCGCTGTGGCTGGCGCTGGCCCTGCGCCGGCGTCTGCTGTGGGGCATCTGTCTTTTCTCGCTCAATTATCCGCTGGTGGCCGCCCTGCACGGCTTCCCGGAGTGGTTTTTCGGCCACGCGGCGCTGCCGTTCCAGGACTTCATGATCAGCAGCCTCTCCCTGTTCAGCTATGCTACCGCCCTCTGGCTGCACAGCGAGATTTTTGATTTGAAGAAGAATATGCCGCGGCTTCATCAGCTACTGATCGCCGCGGTGGTCCTCAACCTGGTGCTGCAGGTCAGTATTCCGCTCGGGTTTTACGGCTTCGCGATGCAGATTGAAGGGGTGATCTTCATCATTATCACCCCGGTGCTGCTGTTCACCTCCTGGTGGCTGTGGCGCAAAAAAGCTATCGACCGTAACACCCTGCTGCTGGGTCTGCTGCCGCCGTTCTACGTCGCCGCCGCGGTGCTGGTGCAGTTGTCTATCCACGGGATAATCCCGTTCCATATGGCGATCTATTCCCTCTGGCAGTATGCGCTGATCGTCCACATCATTACGGTGCTGATCATTGCCATCCTGCGGGTGCGCGCTGAAAACCGCCAGCTGGAGCAGAAGCAGCGCCTGGCGCGTGAGCTGCAGATTGAGCGTGAAGCCAGCTTCCATCAGCGACAGTTTATGGGCATGGTAGCGCACGAATTCCGCACGCCGCTGGCGGTGATCCAGGCAGCGCTGGAAAATCTCCGCCTCTCGGCCGCCTCGGCCAGCCAGGAGGCGCGCTTCGATCGCATCGGGCGCGCCGCCACCCGTCTGGTGCAGCTCACCGATAACTGCCTTGCCGACGCCCGGCTCGCCTCACACGACCTGCACGTCGATCGCCAGCAGACCGCCCTGCTGTCGGTGATCAACATGGCCGCCTCGGTGGTGGCCATCTCCCACGACCATTACCTGAACATCCGCCATCACGGCGCGGTGGAAAGCCCGCAGCTGCAGGCCGATGCCGGCCTGCTGTGCATCGCCATCGCCAATCTGCTGGATAACGCGGTGAAGTATTCGCCCCCCGGTGAAATCGCCATCGATATCCGCTCCGAAGCCGGGCATACCGAGCTGCGCATTCGCGACCACGGCCCGGGCCTGCCCGACGGGCAAGCGGAACTGATCTTTGAGCGCTATCGTCGCGGCGAGCACACGTCGCCGGTGCCGGGCGGCACCGGTCTCGGACTGTATGTTGCGCGTCAGATCGTGCAGGCTCATGATGGCAAACTGTGGCTGGCCGAGCATGGCCCGGACGGCTGCACCTTTATTCTCACCCTCCCCACGGTTGCTTAAGAGGAGAACGACGTATGGCTTTACGGCTGGCGATAATTGAAGATAACGCCGATCTGCTGGATGAACTGCTGGCCTGGCTGGGCTATCGCGGCTTCGAGGTGTGGGGCTCGCGCAGCGCCGAAGCCTTCTGGCGACAACTGCATAGCCATCCGGTGGACATCGTGCTGATTGATATCGGCCTGCCCGGGGAAGATGGCTTCAGCGTGCTGAGCTACCTGCATGAGCTGGGGCATTACGGTCTGGTGGTGGTCAGCGCCCGCGGCCAGCAGCAGGATAAACTGCAGGCGCTCAGCCTTGGGGCCGATGCTTACCTGATTAAGCCGGTTAACTTCGCCCACCTTGCGGAGACCCTCACCGCCCTTGGCGCCCGCCTGCAGCAGGATCGACCCGCCGCCCTTCCATCGGAGGCGCCCGGCACCGCGTCATCCGCCGCCACCGGACTGTGGCGTCTGCATGAGGATAAACTGATTTCTCCCGATGCCCGGACGCTGGAGTTAACCCAGCAGGAGTACCGTCTGGTGGAGCTGTTAATGCGCAATCGCAACGAGGTGTGCAGCAAGCTGGACCTCCATGCCTGCCTGTTTTCCCACGACAGCGAGCCTGACCTGCACCGCATCGACGTGGTGATTAGCCGCCTGCGCCATAAGGCGCGCCAGCAAGGGATCCACCTGCCCGTACGAGCGATCTTTGGCAAAGGACTGGCGTTTATTTCCTGATCGAAAGCGCGATCTGGCCGCTGCGCGGGGGGTGAATAACTCGCAAGTGTTAATTTTTCTCATTTTCTGAGAGAAATGAGAGGAATGAGACTGACGACGCGCTTAAGAACTTTCTTATAGTGCTAGCACATCAGGATGATGTCGTATGATTTTCAGTGGACAGGAAAACATATAACAAAACGTAATAGCCGTTCGCGGTAAATTCTGACACCATGCAGCACAAATAAGGTAAAAACGATGGCCATGCAAACGTGGTTAATATTATTGCTATGCATATTTTTCTTCAGCATCTCTGTATACAGTTTTATTTCCTATCTAAAAGACAGGAGACGGCAGAAGTTTACGTTTAACGATAAGCGTTCGACGCGTCGTAAATAATTCACTTTATAATAATTAAAAACGATTACAGGTACGTTTATAAAATCAACACACCGCATACGCCCGGAGGATTTGTCACAGCATGGCGTTATGTTTTGCATAAGGAAATAACGCCATGAGAAACATTAATGTCACCATCAATACCCGCAACACCTTTGTACGTGAATCGCTGGTCGCCATGGTTAATGATCTCTCCCGGGACGATATGCGGGCCCGTTTCTCCTGGCGCAATAACGACCTGTCAGACGAAGATATTATTATATGCGAAGTGATCCCTGGTGAAATCTATCTGTGCAATACCCTGATTAAAAACAGAAAAAAAGGCAGTTCTCTGATTATCCTCCACAGCTACGACCAGCTGCCGGAAGACGATTTCATGATTAATTGCCTGAAAGGGGTCATTTTTGTCTCGCTGAAAACGGCCAGTATTCCACAACTGCTGGCGATCATTAAAAGCGAACTACAGCATTGTATGGACCCGTCGGCCACTGACGCCACGAGCCGGGAACTGAGCTGCGCCAGCTGCCCGCATCGTGTCCTGTCGCGGTCGCAGACCGCTGTGGTGCACGGTATTCTTGAAGGGCTGGACATGAGTAAAATCGCCGCCCTGCAGCGCGTCAGTCCCCGCACCGCCGCCTACCATAAGAATAAGATTATGGAAAAATACAGCCTGAATAATAACCACGACTTTTTCCAGTTTATGAATCTGTTACGTGAGCGTTGGTAGGCAAATAGCGAACAGAAGAGAATAAGATATTCCCGTAGTGATATTGTCTGGAATCCGAAAATAGCCGCAGGATGCTAAAAAAGCGCCAGCGCTGCCGAACATAACGTTAAACTCTGACGCTTCCTCGGTATAAAGACGTTACCGCGCGTTTTTATATAAGAAAAAAGACTAGTTACGAGGAAAACTGATACTTCGTCACATTACCCCTGACGTGCCTGTCAGGGGTCTTTTTTTCCGTGTGGAATAGCGCCCTTTGTGAAAGGGCGCGGCAGGATCAGGCTTCCGCTTTCTCGGCTTCCCAGTCCGGCTGTGCTTCCTCGTCGGTCAGCAGACCTTCGTTTTTCGACAGCATGGCGGTGGCAATGCCGTTACCCAACACGTTGATGGCGGAGCGCCCCATGTCGAGGAAATGGTCGATACCCATCAGCAGCAGGATCCCGGCAACCGGAATATTGAAGCTGGGGATCGTGGCCGCCAGCACCACCAGCGCCGAGCGCGGCACCCCGGCGATGCCTTTCGAGGCCAGCATCAGGGTCAGCATCATGACCGTAATCTCGCTAAAGCTCAGCGGTACGTTATAGGCCTGGGCGATAAACATCGCGGCGAAGGAGCAGTAGACCATCGAGCCCACGAGGTTGAACGAGTAGCCAATCGGCAGGACGAACGAGACGATATTGCGCGAGCAGCCAAACTTCACCAGCCGCTCAAGGGTCTTCGGATAGGCCGCTTCGGAGCTGCTGGTGGTAAACGCGACCAGCACCGGGTCCTTCAGCATATTCAGCAGACGGAAGACCTCTTTCTTCAGCACCATATAGCCAACGGCGATCAGTACCGCGCTGGTCAACAGCACCGCCAGGTAGTAACCGCCGATGAACGAAGCGTAGTTGAGCAGGATCCCCAGCCCCTGGGAGGCAATCACCGACGAAATGGCGGCGAAGATAGCCAGCGGCGCAACGTACATCACATAGCCCGTCACCTTCAGCATAATGTGCGACACCACATTGAGGGCCGCCACCAGCGGGGCATTAAACTTCTCGCCCAGCGACGCGCCGGCGATGCCAAAGAACATCGAGAACACCACAATCTGCAGGATCTCGTTGTTGGCCATCGCCTCGGTGATGCTGGTGGGGATGGTGTGCGACAGGAATCCTTTCAGGCTCATGCCGCTGACCGCCAGGCCGGTATCCACCGCCTCTTTCGGCACCGCCAGGTTTAACCCGGCGCCCGGGTGCTGGAAGGTGACGATCACCAGCCCGACGAGAATGGATAATACCGAGGAGGTGATGAACCACACCATCGCCTTCCCGCCTACCCGGCCAATGGTCGCCGTCTCGCCGAGACGCATAATGCCGACCGTCAGAGTGCTGAACACCAACGGCGCGATGACCATTTTGATCAACCGCAGAAACAGATCGGTCAGCAGCGTAATGTTGTCCGCCCAGGCGGAGATGGTGGTCGGCGTCGCGTAGGCATGGATAGCCGCGCCGGAGAGGATCCCCATCAGCATAAAAATGACGATGAAGAGCGTGAGTTTGTTTGCGTTTGCCACAACAATGACCCCTGATTATTTAACACGTTGATTTTTAAGTGCATATGTTATTATTATGAAAATGCACAGATTTATTCACCGCATAAATCTAATTAAAGCCCTCCCGGATACAACTATTTTTTACTTTTTTAAACTAAAAGTTGATATCACCCCGGAAATCTACAACGAGACCGCCCGGCGTCGCGGCGGTTATCCAGACATTTCTCAACCTTCTTTTCATAATTCCTCCATTTTTACGGCCCCTTCCCTCACTAAACTAGTATCATTCAGCGAAACGCTTCAGGATGAGACCGTAAACTAATGAAAGGCAGTAACATACGTCGTTGGGGCGCCGCGCTGGCGGTAGTGATTATCGCCGGAGCCGCCTACTGGTTCTGGCACGATCGTGGCACGAGCGGCAGCAGCGCTCCCGCAGCAGGACAAGGCCCGCAGGGGCCGGGCGGCGCGCGTCATGGCCGTTTCGGCGGCGCGCTGGCGCCGGTGCAGGCGGCGACCGCGACCGAACAAGCGGTGCCGCGCTATCTCACCGGGCTGGGTACCGTGACGGCGGCCAATACCGTGACCGTGCGCAGCCGGGTCGACGGCCAGCTGCTGAGCCTTCACTTCCAGGAGGGACAGCAGGTCAAAGCCGGCGACCTGCTGGCGCAGATCGACCCCAGCCAGTTTAAAGTCGCCCTCGCCCAGGCGCAGGGTCAGCTGGCGAAAGATAACGCCACCCTGGCGAACGCCCGCCGCGATCTCGCCCGTTACCAGCAGCTGGTGAAAACCAACCTCGTCTCCCGCCAGGAGCTCGACACCCAGCAGTCGCTGGTGGTGGAATCCGCTGGCACCGTAAAGGCCGATGAAGCCGCCGTCGCCAGCGCCCAGCTGCAGCTCGACTGGACCCGCATCACCGCGCCGATTGATGGCCGCGTTGGCTTAAAGCAGGTGGATATTGGCAACCAGATCTCCAGCGGAGATACCACCGGGATTGTGGTTCTCACCCAGACGCACCCGATCGATGTGGTCTTCACCCTGCCGGAAAACAGCATCGCCACGGTGGTGCAGGCGCAGAAAGCGGGCAAAGCGCTCAGCGTCGAAGCCTGGGATCGCACCAATAAGCAGAAAATCAGCGTCGGCGAGCTGCTGAGTCTCGACAACCAGATCGATGCCACCACCGGGACCATTAAGCTGAAGGCGCGCTTCAGCAATCTGGATGACGCGCTGTTCCCCAACCAGTTCGTTAACGCCCGCCTGCTGGTGGATACCGAAGAGAACGCGGTGGTGATCCCCGCCGCCGCCCTGCAGATGGGCAACGAAGGGCATTTTGTGTGGGTGCTGAACGACGAGAACAAGGTCAGCAAACACAGCGTGACGCCCGGCATCCAGGACAGCCAGAAAGTGGTCATCAGCGCCGGGCTTTCCGCCGGGGATCGCGTAGTCACCGACGGGATTGACCGTCTGACCGAGGGGACGAAGGTGGAAGTTGTCACCGCCAGCGGCAGCGAGCAGGCGCAGCCCGCTCCGCGCCAGAGCGGTAAACACGGAGCGCGTTCCTGATGCAGGTGTTACCCCCAGGCCGCACCGGCGGCCCGTCCCGGCTGTTTATTATGCGTCCGGTCGCCACCACTTTGCTGATGGTGGCGATCCTGTTAGCCGGGATCATCGGCTACCGCTTCCTGCCGGTCTCCGCTCTGCCGGAAGTCGATTACCCGACCATTCAGGTGGTTACCCTCTATCCGGGCGCCAGCCCGGACGTGGTGACCTCCGCTATCACCGCCCCGCTGGAGCGCCAGTTCGGCCAGATGTCCGGCCTTAAGCAGATGTCGTCGCAAAGCTCTGGCGGCGCCTCGGTAGTCACGCTGCAGTTCCAGCTGACCCTGCCGCTGGACGTCGCCGAGCAGGAAGTGCAGGCGGCCATTAACGCCGCCACCAACCTGCTGCCGAGCGATCTGCCCAACCCGCCGGTGTACAGCAAGGTGAACCCGGCGGATCCGCCGATCATGACCCTCGCCGTCACCTCCTCCGCGATCCCGATGACCCAGGTGGAGGACATGGTGGAGACCCGGGTGGCGCAGAAGATCTCCCAGGTTTCCGGCGTCGGTCTGGTGACCCTCGCCGGCGGCCAGCGCCCGGCGGTGCGGGTGAAGCTTAACGCCCAGGCCATTGCCGCCCTCGGCCTGACCAGCGAAACCGTGCGTACCGCTATCACCAGCGCCAACGTTAACTCGGCGAAAGGCAGCCTCGACGGCCCGGCTCGCGCGGTGACGCTTTCCGCTAACGATCAGATGCAGTCCGCTGAGGATTATCGCCGGCTGATTATCGCTTATCAGAACGGGGCGCCGATCCGTCTCGGCGATGTCGCCAGCGTCGAACAAGGGGCCGAAAACAGCTGGCTCGGGGCGTGGGCCAACCAGCAGCGGGCCATCGTGATGAACGTTCAGCGTCAGCCGGGGGCCAACATCATCGACACCGCCGACAGCATTCGCCAGATGCTGCCGCAGCTCACCGAGAGCCTGCCGAAATCGGTGAAGGTGCAGGTCCTCTCCGACCGGACCACCAACATTCGCGCCTCGGTGCGCGACACCCAGTTTGAGCTGATGCTGGCCATCGCCCTGGTGGTGATGATCATCTATCTGTTCCTGCGCAACGTCCCGGCGACCATTATTCCCGGCGTCGCGGTGCCGCTGTCGCTGGTGGGCACCTTCGCGGTGATGGTGTTCCTCGACTTCTCGATCAATAACCTGACGCTAATGGCCCTGACCATCGCCACCGGCTTTGTGGTGGATGACGCCATCGTGGTGATCGAGAACATCTCGCGCTATATCGAGAAAGGCGAGAAGCCGCTGGCCGCCGCGCTGAAAGGCGCCGGGGAAATCGGCTTCACCATTATCTCCCTTACCTTCTCGCTGATCGCGGTGCTGATCCCGCTGCTGTTTATGGGCGATATCGTCGGCCGTCTGTTCCGCGAATTCGCCGTCACCCTTGCCGTCGCTATTCTTATCTCGGCGGTGGTCTCCCTGACCCTGACGCCGATGATGTGCGCCCGCATGTTAAGCCACGAATCGCTGCGCAAGCAGAACCGTTTCTCCCGGGCCAGCGAGCGTTTCTTCGAACGGGTGATCGCCGTCTATGGCCGCTGGCTGGGCCGGGTGCTGAACCATCCGTGGCTGACGCTCGGCGTCGCGCTGAGCACCCTGGCGCTGTCGATAATCCTGTGGGTCTTTATCCCGAAAGGCTTCTTCCCGATCCAGGATAACGGCATTATTCAGGGCACCCTCCAGGCGCCGCAGTCGGTCTCTTTCGCCAGCATGGCCGAGCGCCAGCGGCAGGTGGCCAGCATTATCCTTAAGGATCCGGCCGTGGAGAGCCTGACCTCGTTCGTCGGCGTCGACGGCACCAACCCAGCGCTGAACAGCGCCCGTCTGCAGATCAACCTCAAGCCGCTGGATGAACGCGATGACCGCGTCCAGACGGTGATCAGCCGCCTGCAGCAGGCGGTGGACGGCGTCCCGGGCGTGGCGCTCTACCTGCAGCCGACCCAGGATCTGACCATCGACACCACGGTGAGCCGCACCCAGTACCAGTTCACCCTGCAGGCAAACTCCCTCGAGGCGCTGAGCACCTGGGTGCCGCCGCTGCTCAGCCGCCTGCAGGCCCAGCCGCAGCTGGCCGACGTCAGCAGCGACTGGCAGGACAAAGGCCTGGCCGCCTATATCAAGGTGGATCGCGACAGCGCCAGCCGCCTCGGCATCTCAATGGCCGATGTCGATAACGCGCTGTACAACGCTTTCGGCCAGCGGCTGATCTCCACCATTTACACTCAGGCGAATCAGTATCGCGTGGTGCTCGAGCAGGATACCGAGGCGACGCCGGGCCTGGCGGCGCTGGATAATATCCGCCTGACCAGTAGCGACGGCGGCATCGTGCCGCTGACCGCCATCGCCACAGTGGAGCAACGTTTTACCCCGCTGTCGGTAAACCACCTCGATCAGTTCCCGGTGACCACCATCTCGTTTAACGTCCCGGACAACTATTCGCTGGGCGAAGCGGTGGACGCGATCCTCGCCGCCGAACAGTCGCTGGATTTCCCGACCGATATCCGCACCCAGTTCCAGGGCAGCTCGCTGGCCTTCCAGTCGGCGCTCGGCAGCACCGTCTGGCTGGTGGTCGCCGCGGTGGTGGCGATGTATATCGTGCTGGGGGTGCTGTATGAAAGCTTTATCCATCCGATCACGATCCTCTCCACCCTGCCCACCGCCGGGGTCGGGGCGCTACTGGCGCTGTGGCTGGCGGGCAGCGAGCTGGATGTGATCGCCATCATCGGCATCATTCTGCTGATCGGCATCGTGAAGAAGAACGCCATCATGATGATCGACTTCGCGCTGGCCGCCGAACGCGAGCAGGGCATGCCGCCGCGGGAAGCGATCTACCAGGCCTGCCTGCTGCGTTTTCGTCCGATCCTGATGACGACCCTCGCCGCCCTGCTCGGCGCCCTGCCGCTGATGCTGAGCACCGGCGTCGGCGCGGAGCTGCGGCGTCCGCTGGGGATCGGCATGGTCGGCGGTCTGATGCTCAGCCAGGTGCTGACCCTGTTCACCACCCCGGTGATCTATCTGCTGTTCGACCGCCTGTCGCTGCACCTGAAGCGCCGCTTCCCGCGTCAGGAAGAGGAGGCGTAAGTGAAGTTTTTCGCCCTCTTCATTTACCGCCCGGTGGCGACAATCCTCATCTCGCTGGCCATCACCCTGTGCGGCATTCTCGGCTTCCGGCTGCTGCCGGTAGCCCCGCTGCCGCAGGTGGACTTCCCGGTGATCATGGTTAGCGCCTCGCTGCCGGGAGCCTCCCCGGAAACCATGGCCTCGTCGGTGGCCACCCCGCTGGAACGCTCCCTGGGACGGATAGCCGGGGTCAATGAGATGACCTCCTCCAGTTCGCTGGGCAGTACGCGCATCATTCTTGAGTTTAACTTCGACCGCGATATCAACGGCGCGGCGCGCGACGTTCAGGCGGCGATCAACGCCGCGCAAAGCCTGCTGCCGAGCGGGATGCCCAGCCGGCCGACCTACCGCAAAGCCAACCCGTCCGATGCGCCGATCATGATCCTGACGCTGACCTCGGACACCTACTCCCAGGGTGAGCTGTATGATTTCGCCTCCACCCAGCTGGCGCAGACCATCGCGCAGATCGACGGCGTGGGTGATGTCGACGTCGGCGGCAGCTCCCTGCCGGCGGTGCGCGTCGACCTCAACCCGCAGGCGCTGTTCAACCAGGGCGTGTCGCTGGACGCGGTGCGCACCGCCATCAGCGACGCTAACGTGCGCAAACCGCAGGGGGCGCTGGAGGACAGCGCGCACCGCTGGCAGGTGCAGACCAACGATGAGCTGAAGACCGCCGCCGACTATCAGCCGCTGATCGTCCACTACCAGAATGGCGCCGCAGTGCGACTGGGGGATGTCGCCACCGTCTCGGATTCGGTGCAGGACGTGCGCAACGCCGGGATGACCAACGCCAAACCGGCGATCCTGCTGATGATCCGCAAACTGCCGGAAGCCAATATTATCCAGACAGTGGACAGCATCCGCGCCCGCCTGCCGGAGCTGCAGCAGACCATTCCGGCGGCTATCGACCTGCAGATCGCCCAGGACCGCTCGCCGACCATCCGTGCTTCGCTGGAGGAGGTGGAGCAGACGCTGGTGATTTCGGTGGCGCTGGTGATCCTCGTGGTGTTCCTGTTCCTGCGCTCGGGGCGCGCCACGCTGATCCCGGCCGTCGCCGTCCCGGTTTCCTTAATCGGCACCTTCGCCGCGATGTATTTGTGCGGCTTCAGCCTCAATAACCTGTCGCTGATGGCTCTGACCATCGCCACCGGCTTCGTGGTGGATGACGCTATCGTGGTGCTGGAGAATATCTCCCGCCATCTGGAAGCGGGGATGAAACCCCTGCAGGCGGCGCTGCAGGGGAGCCGCGAGGTCGGCTTTACCGTGCTGTCGATGAGCCTATCGCTGGTGGCGGTGTTTCTGCCGCTGCTGCTGATGGGCGGCCTGCCCGGCCGCCTGCTGCGCGAGTTCGCCGTCACCCTGTCGGTGGCGATCGGCATCTCGCTGGCGGTGTCCCTCACCCTGACACCGATGATGTGCGGCTGGCTGCTGAAAAGCGGTAAGCCCCACCAGCCGACGCGCAACCGCGGCTTTGGCCGCCTGCTGGTGGCCGTGCAGGGCGGCTATGGGAAATCGTTAAAATGGGTACTCAGGCACAGCCGGCTGACCGGCCTGGTGGTGCTCGGCACCATCGCCCTCAGCGTCTGGCTCTACATTTCGATCCCGAAAACCTTCTTTCCGGAGCAGGACACCGGGGTGCTGATGGGCGGCATTCAGGCCGACCAGAGCATCTCCTTCCAGGCGATGCGCGGCAAGCTGCAGGACTTTATGAAGATCATTCGTGAAGATCCGGCGGTGGATAACGTCACCGGCTTTACCGGTGGCTCGCGGGTCAACAGCGGGATGATGTTTATCACCCTCAAGCCACGGGACCAGCGCCACGAGACGGCGCAGCAGGTGATCGACCGGCTGCGCAAAAAGCTGGCCAACGAGCCCGGGGCCAACCTGTTCCTGATGGCGGTGCAGGATATTCGCGTCGGCGGCCGGCAGTCGAACGCCAGCTATCAGTACACCCTGCTGTCCGACGACCTGTCGGCGCTGCGCGAGTGGGAGCCGAAGATCCGCAAAGCGCTGGCGGCGCTGCCTGAGCTGGCGGACGTCAACTCGGATCAGCAGGACAATGGCGCCGAAATGGACCTGGTCTATGACCGGGATACGATGTCGCGCCTCGGCATCAGCGTCCAGGACGCCAACAACCTGCTGAACAACGCCTTCGGCCAGCGGCAGATCTCCACCATCTACCAGCCGCTCAATCAATATAAGGTGGTGATGGAGGTGGATCCGGCCTACACCCAGGACGTCAGCGCCCTCGACAAGATGTTTGTTATCAATAGCGAGGGCAAGCCGATCCCGCTGGCTTATTTCGCCAAATGGCAGCCGGCCAACGCCCCGCTGTCGGTGAACCACCAGGGGCTGTCGGCGGCGTCCACTATCTCCTTTAACCTCCCCACCGGCCGCTCGCTGTCGGAAGCCAGCGACGCCATTAACCGCACGATGACCCAGCTCGGGGTGCCGTCGAGCGTGCGCGGCTCCTTTGCCGGTACCGCTCAGGTGTTTCAGCAGACCATGAACGCGCAGGTGATCCTGATCCTCGCGGCCATCGCCACGGTCTATATCGTGCTGGGGATGCTGTATGAGAGCTATGTGCATCCGTTGACCATCCTCTCGACGCTGCCCTCCGCCGGGGTGGGCGCCCTGCTGGCGCTGGAGATATTCGATGCCCCGTTCAGCCTAATCGCCCTTATCGGGATCATGTTATTAATTGGCATCGTGAAGAAAAACGCCATCATGATGGTCGATTTTGCCCTTGAGGCGCAGCGCACCGGCAATCTGGCGCCGGAAGAGGCGATTTTCCAGGCCTGCCTGCTGCGTTTCCGGCCGATTATGATGACCACCCTGGCGGCGCTGTTCGGCGCCCTGCCGCTGGTGCTCTCCGGGGGCGATGGCTCTGAGCTGCGCCAGCCGCTGGGGATCACCATCGTCGGCGGTCTGGTGATGAGCCAGCTGTTAACGCTCTACACCACGCCGGTGGTCTATCTTTTCTTTGACCGTCTGCGGTTGCGTTTTTCGCGTCACTCCTCTCAACCGGTAAGCGAATAACATGACAGACCTCCCGGCCAGCGTGCGCTGGCAGCTATGGATAGTGGCGTTCGGCTTCTTTATGCAGTCGCTGGACACCACCATCGTTAACACCGCCCTCCCCTCGATGGCCAAAAGCCTCGGGGAGAGCCCGCTGCATATGCATATGATCATCGTCTCCTATGTCCTGACGGTGGCGGTCATGCTCCCGGCCAGCGGCTGGCTGGCCGACAGGGTCGGGGTGCGCAATATCTTCTTCACCGCCATCGTGCTGTTTACCGCCGGGTCGCTGTTTTGCGCCCAGGCCAGCACCCTTGACCAGCTGGTGATGGCGCGGGTGCTGCAGGGGATCGGCGGCGCGATGATGGTGCCGGTTGGTCGCCTGACGGTAATGAAGATCGTCCCACGCGATCAGTACATGGCGGCGATGACTTTCGTCACCCTGCCGGGCCAGGTTGGCCCGCTGCTCGGCCCGGCGCTGGGCGGGGTGCTGGTGGAGTATGCCTCCTGGCACTGGATCTTCCTCATCAATATCCCGGTGGGGATCGTCGGCGCCATCGCCACCCTCTGCCTGATGCCCAACTACACCCTGCAGACCCGGCGCTTCGACCTCTCCGGCTTTCTGCTGCTGGCCGCCGGGATGGCGACCCTGACCCTGGCGCTGGACGGCCAGAAAGGGCTCGGTATATCGTCACGCTGGCTGGCGGGGCTGGTGGCCGTCGGCCTCGCCGCCCTGCTGCTGTACCTGTGGCACGCCCGCGGTAACGCCCGGGCGCTGTTCAGCCTCAACCTGTTTCGTAACCGCACCTTCTCCCTCGGCCTCGGCGGCAGCTTCGCCGGACGCATCGGCAGCGGTATGCTGCCGTTTATGACTCCGGTGTTTCTGCAGATCGGCCTCGGCTTCTCCCCCTTTCACGCCGGGCTGATGATGATCCCGATGGTGCTCGGCAGCATGGGCATGAAGCGGATCGTGGTCCAGGTGGTCAACCGCTTTGGCTACCGTCGGGTGCTGGTCGCCAGCACCCTGGGCCTGGCGGCGGTCAGCCTGTTGTTTATGTTTAGCGCCCTGGCCGGGTGGTATTACGCGTTGCCGCTGGTCCTGTTTCTGCAGGGGATGATCAACTCCAGTCGATTCTCCTCAATGAATACCCTGACGCTGAAAGATCTCCCGGACGATCTGGCCAGCAGCGGCAACAGCCTGCTGTCGATGGTGATGCAGCTGTCGATGAGTATCGGCGTGACCATCGCCGGGCTGCTGCTGGGGCTGTATGGCCAGCAGCATATGAGCCTCGACGCCGCCAGCACCCATCAGGTCTTTCTCTATACCTATCTGAGCATGGCGGCGATCATCGCCCTCCCGGCGCTCATCTTTTCCCGGGTACCGGATGACGTCGGCACTAATACCGTCATCCGTCGACGCAACAGGAGTGGATCGTGAAATTTTGGCGCCCGGGCATTACCGGTAAGCTGTTCCTCGCTATTTTCGCCACCTGCATCGTGCTGCTGATCAGCATGCACTGGGCGGTGCGTATCAGTTTCGAACGTGGGTTTATCGACTACATCAAGCGCGGTAATGAGCAGCGGTTAACCATGCTCAGCGACGCGCTGAGTGAGCAGTATGCCCAGCACGGCAGCTGGGCGTTTCTGCGCAACAACGACCGCTTTATCTTCCAGCTGCTGCGCACCTTCGAACGGGATAACGACGACCGCTCGCCGCCGGGACACGGCATGAAGCCGGGTCCGATGGAGGGTCAGGGGCCGGATGGGCCGCCGCCGGATGGGCCGCCCGACGGCTCCAGCGACACCCCACCGCCGAGGCCGGAAATGCCGCCCCACGGCTGGCGCACCATGTTCTGGGTGGTCGATCAGTCGGGCCGTGTGCTGGTGGGGCCCCGTGAGCGCGTACCGGAGGACGGCACCCAGCGCAGCATTGTGGTCAACGGCGTGGAGGTAGGCAAAGTGATCGCCTCGCCGGTAGAGCGGCTGACGCGTAATACCGATATTAACTTCGACCGGCAGCAAAAGCGCACCAGCTGGCTGATTGTCGCCCTTGCCACCCTGCTAGCCGCGCTGGCCACTTTCCCGCTGGCCCGCGGCCTGCTGGCGCCGGTGAAGCGGCTGGTGGAAGGCACCCATAAGCTGGCGGCGGGCGACTTTTCCACCCGCGTGACGGTGACCGGCGGCGACGAGCTCGGCCGCCTGGCGCAGGATTTCAACCAGCTCGCCAGCACCCTGGAGCGCAACCAGCAGATGCGTCGCGATCTGATGGCCGATATCTCCCATGAGCTGCGCACTCCGCTGGCGGTGCTGCGTGGCGAGCTGGAGGCGATTCAGGACGGAGTCCGGCGCTTCACCCCCGAGTCCATCCCCTCCCTGCAGGCCGAGGTGGCTACCCTCACCAAGCTGGTGGACGACCTCCATCAGCTGTCGATGTCCGACGAGGGGGCGCTGGCCTACCAGAAAACGTCGCTGGATATCATCACCCTGCTGGAGGTGGCCGCGGGCGCTTTTCGCGAGCGCTTCGCCAGCCGGCAGCTGAGCATTCAGGTGTCGCTCCCCGAGCAGGCGATGATCTTCGGCGACCGCGACCGCCTGATGCAGCTCTTCAACAATCTGCTGGAGAACAGCCTGCGCTATACCGACAGCGGCGGCAGCCTGCACATCACCGCCCGCCGCAGCGGCCGGATGCTGGTGATTGACTTCGCCGACAGCGCCCCCGGCGTCAGCGATGAGCAGCTGGCCCGCCTGTGCGAACGCTTTTACCGGGCGGAAGGATCGCGCAATCGCGCCAGCGGCGGCTCCGGCCTCGGACTGGCGATTTGCCTCAATATTGTCGCGGCCCACGGCGGCACCCTGCGTGCCGACCATTCGCCTTTTGGCGGGGTTAGCATTAAAGTTGAGTTACCTCTGGAACATGATTTACCGAGAGACGTATGACTGAATTGCCTGTAGATGAAAACACCCCACGCATTCTTATCGTGGAAGATGAACCGAAGCTCGGCCAGCTGCTGATTGATTATCTGCAAGCCGCCGGCTATGCGCCTACGCTGATTAACCACGGTGACAAGGTCCTGCCCTACGTTCGGCAGACGCCGCCGCACCTGATCCTGCTGGACCTGATGCTGCCCGGCACCGACGGTTTAACGCTGTGCCGGGAAATTCGCCGCTTCTCCGACGTTCCGGTGGTGATGGTGACGGCGAAAATCGAAGAGATCGACCGACTGCTGGGGCTGGAAATTGGCGCCGACGACTATATCTGCAAGCCCTACAGCCCGCGGGAAGTGGTCGCCCGGGTGAAAACCATTCTTCGCCGCTGCAAGCCGCAGCGCGATCTGCAGGCGCTGGACGCCCAGAGCCCGCTGATTGTCGACGAAGGTCGTTTTCAGGCCTCCTGGCGCGACAAGCTGCTGGACCTCACTCCCGCCGAGTTCCGGCTGCTGAAAACCCTCTCCCAGGAGCCGGGCAAGGTCTTCTCCCGCGAACAGTTGCTCAACCATCTGTATGACGATTATCGGGTAGTCACCGACCGCACCATCGACAGCCACATCAAAAACCTGCGGCGCAAGCTGGAGGCGCTGGACGCCGAGCAGTCGTTTATTCGCGCGGTGTATGGCGTTGGCTACCGCTGGGAAGCGGACGCCTGTCGACTGGCGTAGTTAGCCTTTTCCCGGCTCGCGCTGCGCTTAGCCGGGCTACACGTTCACCGCCCTCTGCACACCGTAGCCCGGGTAAGGCGTTTACGCCGCAACCCGGGGAACGCCATAGAGCCTATCCCACCAAGCGTTATGAGTGCTGTCAGTGTGAGCACTGCCCAGGTTCAAAATGGCAAACAAATTAGCCATACTGAAAGATACCCATCTGATATTTACTCCCCTTCGCCGCGGCGCTACAATGCCCGCCCTTAATGTGGGGACACTCCCCAACTCGCCGCACCAGGTGCGGCGAATCTGACCTGTCATCAGAACGAGAACACCATGTTTAAACCAGAACTCCTCTCCCCGGCGGGAACGCTGAAGAATATGCGTTACGCTTTCGCCTATGGCGCCGATGCCGTTTATGCCGGCCAGCCGCGCTACTCGCTGCGCGTGCGTAACAACGAATTCAATCACGAAAATCTGCAGCTCGGCATCAATGAAGCCCACGCGCTGGGTAAAAAATTCTATGTGGTGGTCAACATCGCCCCGCATAACGCCAAGCTGAAAACGTTTATTCGCGATCTGAAGCCGGTGGTGGAGATGGGGCCGGACGCGCTGATCATGTCCGATCCGGGTTTAATCATGCTGGTGCGGGAACACTTCCCGGAGATGCCGATCCATCTTTCAGTGCAGGCCAACGCTGTCAACTGGGCGACGGTCAAATTCTGGCAGCAGATGGGGCTCACCCGCGTGATCCTGTCGCGTGAACTGTCGCTGGATGAAATCGAAGAGATTCGCCGCCAGGTGCCGGAGATGGAGATCGAGATTTTCGTCCACGGCGCGCTTTGCATGGCCTACTCCGGCCGCTGCCTGCTCTCCGGGTATATCAACAAGCGCGACCCGAACCAGGGGACCTGCACCAACGCCTGCCGCTGGGAATACAACGTGGCGGAAGGCAAAGAGGACGACGTCGGCAACATCGTCCACAAATATGAGCCGATCCCGGTGCAGACCGTGGAGCCCACTCTCGGCATCGGCGCGCCGACCGATAAAGTCTTTATGATTGAGGAAGCCAAACGTCCAGGCGAGTACATGACCGCCTTTGAGGACGAGCACGGCACCTACATCATGAACTCGAAAGATCTGCGGGCTATCGCCCACGTTGAGCGTCTGACCCAGATGGGCGTTCACTCGCTGAAGATCGAAGGCCGCACCAAATCCTTCTACTACTGCGCGCGTACCGCCCAGGTTTACCGCAAGGCGATCGACGATGCCGCCGCCGGCAAACCGTTTGATACCAGCCTGCTGGAGACCCTGGAAGGACTGGCCCACCGCGGGTACACCGAAGGCTTCCTGCGCCGCCATACCCATGACGATTACCAGAACTATGAGTACGGCTACTCCCTCTCCGAGCGCCAGCAGTTTGTCGGCGAATTCACCGGGGAGCGTAACGGCCCGCTGGCGGCCGTGGCGGTCAAAAATAAGTTCAGCGTCGGCGACAGCCTCGAGCTGATGACCCCGCAAGGTAACGTCAACTTCACCCTCGAGCATATGGAAAATGGCAAAGGCGAAGCCATGCCGGTGGCCCCGGGCGACGGCTATACCGTATGGTTGCCTGTGCCGGACGACCTGCCCCTGCAGTATGCGCTGCTGATGCGCAACTTCACTGGTCAGACAACCAGAAATCCGCACGGTAACTAGTTAATTTGCGTTATTTTTTCATGATGTAAGGATATTAGAATCGGATCACATACCGTTTCGATCGAAACAGGTATCATCCATTTCGCTGAAAAACATAACCCATAAATGCTAGTTGTACCAGGAACCACCTCCTTAGCCTGCGTAATCTCCCTTACGCGGGCTTATTTTTTTGCCTCTCCTCCGGTCTTCGCTTGCGTCATGCGGTACACTTTATGCAACATTAAGCAATAAAGGTTCCCTTGATGATGTCTACGTTTCCTGCCAGCTTACTGATCCTTAACGGCAAAGGTGCCAATGAACCGCAGTTACGCGAGGCGGTTAACCTGTTACGCGACGAAGGGATCGATATTCACGTCCGCGTCACCTGGGAAAAGGGCGATGCCGTGCGGTTTATCGATGAAGCCCTGCAGCTGAACGTTGAAACGGTGATCGCCGGCGGCGGCGACGGCACCATTAATGAAGTGGCGACCGCGCTGGTGGAGCGCGGTAGCAAGATGGCGCTGGGGATTTTACCGCTGGGCACGGCCAACGACTTTGCCACCAGCGTCGGCATTCCGCAGGATCTGGCCAGCGCCCTCAAGCTGGCGATCGTCGGCCGCGATGTGCCGATAGATATCGCCCGGGTGAATGATAAAACCGGCTTTATTAATATGGCGACCGGCGGGTTCGGCACCCGAATCACCACCGAAACGCCGGAAAAACTCAAAGCCGCGCTCGGCGGTGTCTCTTATTTAATCCATGGCCTGATGCGTATGGATACCCTGAAGCCGGACCGCTGCGAGATCCGCGGAGAGAACTTTCACTGGCAGGGCGATGCGCTGGTCATCGGCATCGGCAACGGCCGCCAGGCCGGTGGCGGCCAGCAGCTATGCCCGGAGGCGTTGATTAACGATGGTCTGCTGCATCTGCGCATTTTCACCGGCGAAGAGCTGATCCCTGCCCTGTTCAGCACCCTGGCGAATCCGGAAAACTCGCCGAATATTGTTGACGGTGTTTCCTCATGGTTTGAGATCACCGCCCCCCATGAGATGACCTTTAACCTCGACGGCGAGCCGCTCAGCGGCAAAACCTTCCGCATGGAGCTGTTACCGGCGGCCCTGCGCTGCCGGCTGCCGCCCGACTGCCCGCTGCTACGTTGATCAGGCTTCGCAAAGCAAAGACGGCGCCCGGCTGGTATACAGCAGCCGGGTTCGTTGATTGAGCCTCTGAATGTTAAGGTAAAACGGCACCTGCGGCTGCAGGAAAAACCTGGGCAGGATATCGATCCAAACACCGCACTTACATTAATAGACGATATCTACAACCTCAAACTCCTATAATATCAAATAATTACCCATTAAAATGGGCGCATCTGCCGTGAGACAATGCGCCATCAAGCTTAGTACTCCGCCACCTCGCGCGCCATTTCGCGCGTATATTGCCGACTGGCGTTAACCAGCATCTGCGTATAGGCCGTCCGCGCCTCGCCGCTGACCAACGCATCGACCGTCAGGGTTTCGAGGATCTTCCCGTACTGCATCACCGCCACTTTCTGGCATAAGTGGGCAATAACCCCGAGATCGTGGGTGACCATCAGGTAAGTGAGCTTAGCCTCCCGCTGCAATTCTGCCAGCAGGTTAAGGATCTCAGCCTGCACCGACACATCCAGCGCCGACGTCGGCTCATCCAGCAGCAGCACCTGTGGCTCAAGAATCAGCGCTCTGGCTATCGCCACGCGCTGCCGCTGCCCGCCGGAGAGCTGATGCGGATAGCGCTCACGAAAAGCGCGGTTGAGGCCAACTTTATCCAGCAGCGCATTGATCCGCCGGTCGCGGTCATTGAAACGATGGATCTGCAGCGGCTCTTCGAGGATATCGCCAATGGTGTGACGGGGATGCAGCGATCCGTAGGGGTCCTGAAATACCATCTGCACCTGACGGCAGCGCTCGCGGCTAATTTCATGCCCTAAGGGCTGAGCATCGATGGTCAGTTCCCCCTGCCAGTGGGTAAACAGCCCCGCCAGGCACTTGAGCACCGTCGTTTTACCGGAACCGGACTCTCCTACCAGACCGTAGATCTCGCCGGGCTTAACGTGGAAACTGACGTCATACAGCACCTGGTTACGCTTCTCCCCCTCGCCAAACGCGAGGTTGAGATGTTGAACTTCAATCATTATCCGCTCCTTAATCCGTTAACCAGCTGGCCTGACGCTGCAGCACCGGCAGTATCGGGCGACGATGCTGCATATCCGGCAGCGAGTTAATCAATCCCTGAGTGTAGGGGTGACGGGCGTTATCGAGATCTTTAGCGGCGATGGACTCCACTACCCGTCCGGCGTACATCACCAGTACGCGGTCGCAGAAGCTGCGCACCAGGTTGATATCGTGGCTGATAAAAATCAGCCCCAGCCCGCGCGACTGAACCAGGTCATCCAACAGGCCCAGCACCTGCAGGCGCACCGACACGTCCAGCGCGGAGGTGGGCTCATCGGCAATGATCAGTTCCGGGTCGGTAATCAGCATCATGGCGATCATGATGCGCTGCCCCTGTCCGCCGGATATTTCATGCGGATAAAGCTGATAAACGCGCTCCGGCTGGCGAATACGCACCACCTCCAGCATCTCCAGCGCCCTGGCTTTCGCCTCATCTTTGCGCCCGGGATGATGAGTAAGCCAGGCCTCGGCGATTTGCTTACCCACGCAGACCACCGGATTAAGCGAATATTTCGGGTCCTGCATAATCATAGAGATACGTTTGCCGCGTACGCCGCGCATCTGCGCTTCGCTAAGATGCTGCAGATCGAGGTCGGCAAACTGCATCCGGCTGGCGCTGACGCGGGCCTTTTTCGGATGCAGCTGCAGCAGCGCGCGCCCAACGGTGGACTTACCCGAACCGGACTCGCCGACAATGGCCAGCTTCTCATGCCCCAGCTGGAAGGAGACGCCGCGCACGGCGTGGGTCACCGCGCTACCGTTAACAAAGTCGACGCACAGATCGCGCACGTCGAGCAGCGGTGCATTATTCACTGCGGGGATCGAGGATGTCACGTAGGCCATCTCCTAAGAAGTTGAACGCTAAGCTATTGATCAGAATCGCCAGCCCCGGAATGGTTACGACCCACCAGCACTCCATCATATAAGTGCGCCCGCTGGAGATCATCGCTCCCCACTCCGGCTCTGGCGGCTGCGCGCCGAGGCCGAGAAAGCCGAGGCCGGCCGCGGTCAGAATGATCCCGGCCATATTCATGGTGATACGGATAATGACCGAGGGCAGACACAGCGGCACGATATGGCGCCAGAGGACGCGGGCCGATGAAGCGCCCTGCAGACGCACGGCGGAGATAAAATCGGCCTGGCGCAGAGAGAGCGTTTCGGCGCGCGCCAGACGGGCAATCGGCGGCCAGGCGGTCAGCGTGATGGCGATAACCACGTGCTCCAGCCCCGGTCCTAAAGCGGCGACAAACGCCAGCGCCAGGACCAGACTCGGGAAGGAGATGAAAATATCGGTGACGCGCATCAGCACCATATCGACTTTACCGCCGAAATAGCCAGCGCTGACGCCCAGCAGCAGCCCGAGCGGACCGACGGTCACCGAGACCAGCAGCACGATATAGAGCGTGATGCGGGAGCCGTACACCAGACGACTAAAGATATCCCGGCCAAACTCATCGGTGCCGAACCAGTGCTGTGCATTCGGCGCGACCAGCGCACTATTCAGGTCCTGTACCAGCGGGTTATAAGGCGCAATCAGCGGCGCGAAAATCGCCACCACCAGCAGCAGAAAGATAATGCCTCCGCCGATGGCCGTGAGCGGATTGCGCGCCATTTTGCCGATAAACCCGACGGCCCGCGCCGCCGCGCGTTGCAGCCGCTGACGGCCTTCGCCCGCACCGCCCGAAAGCGGCGAATCCAGAGAAACGGTCATGATTTTGTCCTCGGGTCAAAGAATTGATACAGCAGGTCGGAGAGCAGGTTGAGCATCACGAAGATCACGCCCACCAGCAGCACGCAGCCCATCACCGCATTCATATCGCCCAGCAGCAGGCTACCGGTAAGGTAGGAGCCGAAACCCGGCCATGAGAAGACGGTTTCAATCAGCACCGCGCCTTCCAGCAGCGCGCCGTAGGCCAGCGCCACTACCGTCAGCAGCTGCACGAGGATGTTACGAAACGCATGGTTCCAGATAACCTGACGCTCGGTCAGCCCTTTCACCCGCGCGGTAATAATGAACTCCTGCGACAGCTGGGCCAGCATAAAGCTGCGGGTCATACGGCTGATATAAGCCAGCGAGTGAAAACCCAGCAGCGAGGCGGGAAGAATCAGATGATTAATGGCGTTCCAGAACACCTGGCCGTTGCCTGCCAGCAGCGCATCAACGGTCATCAGGCCGGTGCGGCGCGGCACCACACCATCCAGCCCGAGATCTACCCTCCCGGCGCCGCCTACCCAGCCAAGCCAGGCATAGAACACCAGCAGTCCCATCATCCCGACCCAAAAGATCGGCGTCGAGTAGCCCGCCAGGCTGATAATGCGTACCACATAATCGGAGACGCTATTGCGCCGCGCCGCCGCCAGCACGCCCAGCGGAATACCAAGACCCGCGCCGACAATAATCGCCATCGTCGCCAGCTCCATGGTGGCCGGGAAGACGCGGATAATATCGTCCACCACCGGTTTCCCGGTCAGCAGCGCGTTGCCCAGATCGCCGTGCAACAGGTTGACGAAATAGATACCAAACTGGGTGGTCAGCGATTTATCAAACCCCAGTTGCTGGTAAACCTGCTGATAGGTGCTCTGGTCAGCATCCGGGCCGACAATCGCCAGCACCGGGTCGATGGGCATGACGCGGCCAATGGTAAAGGTCAGCAGCAGCAGGCCGAACAGCGTAATCACCACCTGCAGCAGCCGTTTGGATAAGCGCCGGCCGCGTGAGCCGGGCGCAAGGATTGCGGTACTCATCCTTTATCTCCTTCGCGGACTTTATAGACGTCACGCAGAAAAGTGGTGGCGGAGGGGTGCGGCTGATACTCCCGTACCTCGTTGCGCACGACGACCGAATCAACCATCTGCGAAAGCGGAATTAAAGCCGGAACCAGCTGGTCGTAGCGTGTCTGGATGGCCTGGTAGTCAGCCACCTGTTTTTGCGGATCGCGTTCCAGCAGGGCCTGGTCAATCATCGTATTAAGCTGCGGGTCGTAAAAACCGGTACGCCAGCCCTGGAAGTTGGTCAGGCGCGCCTTATCGCTGTTATCCGGGTTATAGACCAGCGCGCGCAGGCTGGAGTGCGGATGCGGCTCCATCCCGCTGCCGCCGCGACCTACCAGCAGGTCAAATTTACGCTCGCGCATCGCGCCGTAGATCTGGTTACCGGTGCCGGTGATGATTTTGGCGTTAATCCCCGCCTGCATCAGCGTCGACTGCACGGCGATAGCGATGTTAAGAAATGGCTGATCGGAGAGTACCCGCAGCGTGGTATCAAAGCCGTTGGGATATCCCGCTTCCGCCAGCAGCTTTTTCGCCCGCGCCACGTCCAGCTTATAGCCAGGGTCGGGCAGCGTGGATGGCATGCCCGCCTTAATCGGCCGCTGGTGCAGCACGCCGTAGCCCGGCATCAGCGCTTTATTGATACCCTGATAATCAATCAGATAGCGCACCGCCTCGCGCACTTTCGGATTGGCGAAGTGCGCCTCTTTCATGCTCATCGCCACGTAGTACATGGTGCCGCGCTGCACCGCATCGACGGTCAGCTGCGGGTCGCTGCGCAGGGCGTTGATATCGGAAACCGCCATGTTGTTGGCAATATCAAGGTCGCCTTTTTCGATCATCAGACGCAGGGTTTGCGACTCCTGGAAATGGCGCAGCACCACGCGGCTCATTTTCGCCTCGCCGCGCCAGTAGTCAGGATTGCGCTTCATGCGCAGCACCTCTTTTGCCTGCCAGGTTTCCAGCGTAAACGGCCCGGAACCGGCTTCATGGGTGGTTAGCCAGCGGTTGCCCCAATCGTTATCCTGCTGGTGGCTTTGCACCGTTTTACTGTCCAGCACCCCGAGGTTGCCCAGCGCCGCCAGCGAGTAAATCACCAGCTGCGGATCGTTATCTTTGGGTAATACGATTTGCACCGTGAAGCGGTCCGGCGCGCTGACCTGGCTGTCGATATTTTTCTTACTGAAGCCATAGGATTTCCATACCGAGGCCTGGGCCAGGTTGAGGTGCAGGATGCGCCGCATCGACCACACGACGTCGGCGGCGGTCAGCGGGTTGCCGGAGTGAAACTTGACGTCGTCGCGCAGATGAAAGGTCAGGGTTTTGCCGTCGGGGCTGATATCCCAGGATTTCGCCAGCGCGGGCTTAACGGTGGTGAGCTGCTCAGGGTCCAGCTCCACCAGCGAGTCGTAGAGGTTGACCACGATCCCCACCACTTCGTTACCGGTCATCGCCGCCGGGTCAAGGGTGAGCAGGTTATTCATATTCATCCCGATGATCAGCTGGTCGGGCGGGGTTTTCGCCACCGCCTCTCCGCTCCCCATCGACATGGCGAGCGCGAGAATACACGCTGCCAGTAAGGAGGTTTTTTTCATATCTCTGTTTGCCTGTACTGTAGGGTACATGTTGCCGGATGGCGGCATTTTAGCCTTATCCGGCCTACCGGGCCGCAGACCCGATAAGCGCAGCGCCATCGGGCATTTATTTTTTTAAATCAGTCGTGGCTAACGGTATTGGCTTCGATATACGCAAAATTAATGTCTTCGCCGAGACCCGGACGTTGTGACAAATGCACAAATCCCTGATCATCCATCGGGTCGACAATGCTGTTGAGATAGGCCGCCGGTTCATCGTAGTCGAGGAACGGATGCAGCAGGCCGCGCTCATACCAACGGCAGTTACGGATCGCGCCGACCACCGCCAGGCTTGCCGCGCCGTTGCCGTGGACTTCGCAATCCATGCCGAAAGATTCCGCCAGCGCCGCCACCTTCATGGTCGGGGTAATGCCCCCCACGCCGTTAGCGCCGGCGCGCAGAATGTCGCAGGCTCCGGCTTTCACCCATTCGGCGCGCATGTGGTGCTTGCCGCCGAAGCTCTCCGGCCCGACGATGGGAATCGACAAGTTTTCCGCCAGCCACGCGTAGGAGGACATCGAATCCTCCTCCATCGGCTCTTCAAACCAGGCGAAATTGAGTTTTTCCAGCGCTTTGCCGATCCACAGCGCCTCGGCGCGGCTGTACCAGTGATAGCCATCAATCATCAGGTCAATATCCGGCCCTACCGCTTCGCGCACCGCCGCGCAGGCTTTAATATCCATTTTGGGATTGGGCGCAAAAGAGATTGGCGGCATCCAGGTGTGCAGTTTGATGGCCTTGTAGCCGCGGGCGACCAGCTTTTCGGCAAAGGCGGCATACTCTTCCGGGGTCGACAGGCCGCCGGGTAGATCGTCGCCGCACATGGTGCTACCGTAAGCCGGGACGGTGTCGCGATAGCCGCCGAGCAGCTTGTAGACCGGCATCCTGAGGCTGCGGCCAATCAGGTCCCACAGCGCCTGTTCAACAAACGACAGCGCGCGCTCCGTTAGCTGATGTGCGCTGCCGCGCTGCCAGTGGTTAAGATCCTGCCAGATACGCTCGCGGTTAAACGGGTCCTGCCCCACCAGCACTTTGCGAAAAAAAGTATTCACCACGAACGGGCGCACGACTTCCGGAGGCGCAAACGAAAAACCCTGCGCCCCATCATCAGCGGTGATGGTCAGCATCGCCATTTTGGCCATGCTTTCAGCCCCCGGATGGGAGTGCCCGGCGCTGTCGGAAACCCGACGAGTGGGATACTGGAAAACGGTGACATTCACAGATTCAATTTTCATGCTCAATCCTTATCACGGCCAAATCCGATCGACAGAGGTAAATCGGTAAAGCGGTTTCACATTATTGAAAATATGTTTCAATATATAATCTAAGCACAATTACGTAGCAGTGCCTCGGACAAACACCGCTAAGCAAGGCCATAAATTTGGGCATTGGCACAACAAGACGTGACTGTTTTCACAAAAGATGAGCGAAATGTGAGGCGGATCGGCATGGAGAAAAAAGGGCGTGAGCGCAGAAAAGAGAGTGACCGACCGTGTACATCCCGGGATTTTCTGCGCTCACGAAAGCGTAAGTTATGCGACCGCCGCTGGCTCGGCGTTAAGCGCTTCCAGCAGTTCAGGTAAGGTTTGATAGCGGCCGACAGCGGCCTGATAGCGCCCCTGTCGGCTATCTTCGGCAACCACCGCCGTGGGAATACCGGCGGCCTGAGCCGCGCAAAAGCCGGTAAAGCTATCCTCAATCACCAGGCACTGGCTGGCGTTGAGATTGAGCTTGCGCAGCGTCGTCAGATAAACCGCCGGATGTGGCTTTCCACGTTCTTCATCATCTGCGCTGCAAACCACGTCGAAAAAGTGCCAGAGCGAGAGCTTGTTCAGCACAGCGGCAATAACCTGGCGGGATGATGACGTGGCGAGCGCAATTTGATAGCCCGCCTCGCGAAAATAGCGTAACGCCTCATGCACGCCGTGCATCGGCTCGCCTTCGGTGGCGATCAGGCCGGTAATACGCTGCAATATCGCGGCTTCAAGCCGCTGCGGGTCGAGATCAAGCTGAAA
Source organism: Klebsiella sp. X1-16S-Nf21 (assembly GCF_002837615.1). NCBI lineage: Bacteria > Pseudomonadati > Pseudomonadota > Gammaproteobacteria > Enterobacterales > Enterobacteriaceae > Klebsiella > Klebsiella sp. X1-16S-Nf21. The sequence goes on along the minus strand of NZ_PJDK01000024.1, from coordinate 15,808 downwards.
ATAGCGGCACCAGGTGCCGGCGATTTCGTCGAGGCGTTTGCCTTTGGTGAGGGTTTCACACTCATCCACGCTCGCCGTTGCCCCCCACTGCGCGAGGGCGTCAATCTGCGCCTGTCGCCACAGCGCCTCGGAATCAATAATCACGCCATCCATGTCAAAAATAACCGCCTGCATACTCATTCGTTCACCTCATTAAGGCTGGCATGCGCTTCATGCCAGCCGCATCACCTAAGAGAATTCAACCTGCTCGCGGGCGGTTGCTTCCTTGTGGGAGAACCCCGGCTGCTCCACGCGGATAAAGGCGCAGAGGAAAAAGGCCACCACGTACAATGCGGTGTAGGCGATCACCACCCCGATGGTGCTGAAGAACGGCAGCAACACCACGGCAATCGCCGGCGCGAGAAAGTTCGACATCCCCGCCGACAGGTTATAGACCGAAATCGCCGCGCCTTTGTGCTTCGGCTCCAGCGCCGGGAACACAGCGGCCAGCGGCACGAAGGCGGCGACAAAGATCCCGAGGGCGATGGCGGGGATCAGCGCCATCGCAAAGCTATGGCCAAAGTGCTGAGGGATGTAGTAAAACGCCAGGCTGGAGAGCGCCATCCCGATGCAGCCGAACCAGCGCACCACCTTCATCCAGCCCAGTTTTTCCCCCAGGATCCCCCACAGCACGTTAGAGAAAATGGTGGTGAAGAAGAAGACTGCCCATACCTGGAGCCATTCTGAAGTGGTGAAGCCCAGCTCATCGACAAACATCATCGGCATAATGACCGCAAAACCGAACAGCGAGAGGGTATTGATAATCCTGACCATGCTCGACAGCAGAATATTGCGGTTGGTATAGAGCAGCGTCGCGGCGCGTCCCAGCTCGGAAAATTTCTGGCGAGTGGTGAGATTCTGCATATGCTGCGGCGTTTGAATATGGCGCAGGGAAGCCAGGGCAATCACGCCCCCGGTGACGCAGAAGGCCAGCGCCAGCCATAAAGTCCCCAGTTCGCCAATGTGCGGAATGGTGAAGCTCGGAATATAACTGCCGAACACGCCGATGCCGATGGAATAGACCGCCCAGAACCAACCGATGGCCGAGCTGGCATTGTCGCTTTTGACGTTATGGACAATCGCCACGATAAACGAGTAGAGGAACAGCGGATAGGCGAAGCCGCGGATGCCGTAGAAAATCAGGATCAGCGCATAGTTGGCGTGACCGAGGCCGAAAACGAGGAACAGCACGTGGAACACGCACCACAGCACGAAGCCAATCATCATCGTTTTCAGCGGGGTGATAATTTCCGCCACCACGCCGGAAATCCACGCCGATAGCGCGGCGGCCAGGCCGTAGAGGGTAAAGGCAAAGGAGGCCTCCGCCGGAGAGAAGCCGAGCGCTTTGATATAGTGCGACAGAAAGGCTAATTCGAAACCGTCGCCGGTCATAAATACGGCAATGGCAATGTATCCCCAGAGCAGGTTCAGGGGTAAACCGAGCCACTGTTTATTATTGATAGACATAATGACCTCGTTTTCAGGGTACAGGGTGGCCGCTCCGCAACGTGCAACGCAGCGGCTGTTATGATGAAAATCAGTGCTGCCGATAATTCAGATCGTTTAAATACAGGTCTTTAAACTGCGCGTAGCGTTGCATCAGGGTGTGGTGGCGAACGGGATCCGCACGCCAGGTCTGCCAGACTTCCGGTTTTTCACACACCGCGGCAATCGGTTTGCCCGCCGCCAGACAGGCCAGCCGCGCCGCGCCCAGAGCGCCGCCCGTCTCTCCCCCTTTATGGGTCACCACCGGCATAGCGAGAATATCGGCCAGCAGCTGGGCCCAGAACGGACTGCGGGCGCCGCCGCCCACCAGCGAGCACTGCGCGATCGACGTACCGCTCTCTTTCAACGCCTGCAGGCCGTCGTTGATACCGAAGCTCACCCCTTCCAGCATCGCGTAGCCAAGCTGAGCACGCAGGCTGGCGTGGGTCAGGCCCCAGAACATGCCGCGCGCATCAGGATCGTTATGCGGAGTACGTTCACCGGAGAGATAGGGCAAAAAGAACGGGGCGTGGGCTTTCTCCTCCTCGCTGAGCTCGGCAATTTCCGCCAGCAGCGCCACCTCCGTGGTGCCGGTCAGGCGGCAGAACCACTGCAAACAGCTGGCGGCGCTCAGCATGACGCTCATCTGGTGCCACAGGTTCGGCAGCACGTGACAAAACGCATGTACCGCCGACTGCGGCGCCGGACGATAGGCGTCGGTCACCACAAACAGCACCCCGGAGGTGCCGAGCGAAATAAACGCATCCCCCGGCGAGACCGCGCCGACGCCAATGGCGCTAACCGCGTTATCCCCCCCGCCCCCGGCCACCACCACCGAGGCGTTCAGCCCCCAGCGCGCCGCCACCTGCGGATCAAGGGTGGCGGAAACCTCGCAGCCTTCGACCAGTGTCGGCATGTGGCTGCGCGACAGGCCGCACTTGTCCAGCAGAGCGTCGGACCAGTCGCGCTTCGCCACGTCCAGCCACAGCGTCCCGGCGGCGTCCGACATGTCGGAGACTTTCTTCCCGGTCATCCGATAGCGCAGATAATCCTTCGGCAGCAGCACCGTGGCGGTGCGCTGAAAGTGTTGCGGCTCATGACGGCGCACCCACAGCAGCTTCGGCGCGGTAAAGCCCGGCATCGCCAGGTTGCCCGCCACCTGATGCAGCTCCGGCGCCATCGCCTCCAGCTCGGCGCACTCTGCGGCGCAGCGGGTGTCGTTCCACAGAATGGCCGGACGGATCGTCTCCCCCTCTTCATCCAGCAACACCGCGCCGTGCATCTGTCCGGAGAGGCCAATCGCCTTGATGGCCGGCCAGTGCTGCGCGCATTTTTCCCGCAGCGTGTTCATCAGGTACTCCGTCGCCTCCCACCATAACTCCGGCGATTGTTCTGACCAGTGCGGATGGGGCCGCTGAATACTCAGCGGCGCGCTATGGCTGGCGATAACCTCATAGTTCTCATCAATGACCAGCGCTTTGACTTCCGATGTGCCGAGATCGATACCCAGATACATAGCCACCTCTTATTTAATCAGCGTGTAAACGGCGGCGACTTTCTCGCGCATCAGCGCCAGGAAATCCGCGTTGTTGGCGAGGTCACCAAACAGGGCTTTATCGCGGGCATAGACAGCCACCGGATCCTGAGCCTCATACATCTCATGCACCGCCTGCGCATCCAGGATGCCGTCCTGGTACTGATAGGGCAGCGTTCCCTTATGCCACTGCTCCATAAAGACGAAGAACAGCGCCGGCAGCATGGCGGTCGCCTCAGGGCGGACGCCGCGCTGATAGCACTCCTGCAGCGTGGGGGCGATCATCGCCGGAATTTTCGAGAAGCCGTCGGCGGCGACGCGCTGGTTGGTGTCCTGGATATAGGGATTGGTAAAGCGCTTAAGCACCACATCCCGGTAGGTGGGCAGATCAATGCCGTTATCGCCGAGGCAGGGAATGACATCCTCCGTGACGTAGCGGTCGGCAATGGCGTAGATAACATCGGTCAGCGTGCTTTCATGAATATACTGCTGGCCAATTAAGGTTCCCGCCCAGGCAATGCAGCTGTGCGACGCGTTCAGAATGCGGATTTTCGCCTCTTCATACGGGATGACCGACTCGACCATCTCCACGCCGACCGCTTCCAGGTTCGGGCGGGCATCACGGAAGTGGTTCTCCACCACCCACTGGATAAAGGTCTCCCCCATCACCGGCGCTTTGTCATCAATCCCGGTTTGCGCTTTGATACGGGCCGGCAGATCGGCCGCCGGACGCGGGGTGATGCGGTCCACCATGGTGTTCGGACAGGTGGTATTGGCCGCCATCCAGTCAATCACCGCCTGTTTGCCGGTGAGCTGCAGGAACTCGACCATGCCGTCGTGGAAACGCTCGCCGTTGTGGCGCACGTTGTCGCAGTTGAGCAGGGTCAGCGGCCCGGCGTCGTCGGCCATGCGCTTCTCCAGGATCCGCGCGAGGGTGCCATAAATGGTTTTGCACTCGCCTTGCAGGTCGGCCTGCAGATCGGGGTTACTGGTTTCCAGCTGATGGCGGGTGTTCAGGTAGTACCCCCCTTCCGTCACAGTAAAGGCGATAACTTTGGTCTGCGGGTTCGCCCCTTCGTTAATCAGCGGCTGCAGCCCGGCCTGCCACGGCAGCAATTTCTGGATAGAAGTAATTTCTTCATATTCGCGCTCCCCTTCCGGGCTGACGGTCTCCAGGACGTAACGTCCTCCCTGCGCCGCCAGCGCCTGCACCACCTGCTCGGCGTCGTTACGAATATTTCCTGCCGCGATGTGCCAGCGCTTATCCCCGGACGCTATCAGACGATGCAGATACCACGCCTGATGCGCGCGATGAAAAGAACCCAGACCGATATGAAGCCATGTGAATTGATTGTTCATGTTCTGTTCTCCTTGAGTTGATGGCGCCACTGTAATTGATCATTTGACCAAAATAAGAGCCACGGATCACAAAAGAACAATTACCCAATTAAATTACAAATGACCAATAAAGAGCAAAAGCTTGCCAGTTATGCCAACCACGGCGAGAATGCGGGTATTCGCCGGGCCAATTGCGAGCCCTGGTCAGCAACTTAGGGCGGGAAACCATGAGTAAAGAAGACGATATCCGGTTGGATCAGAAGGTGCGTGCCGCATGGATGTACTACATCGCCGGTCAGAATCAGAGCGAGATCGCCAGCCAGCTGGGCACCTCCAGACCTGTGGTGCAACGGCTGATCGCCGCCGCGAAAGAAGAAGGGATAGTGTCGATTAATTTGCACCATCCGGTAGCAAACTGCCTCGATTATGCGCAGTTGCTGCAGGAAAAGTACCGGCTTCTCGAGTGCAATGTGGTCCCCGCCTTTAGCGAAGAAAGCACCCTCGACAGCGTGTCGTTTGGCTGCTATCAGCTGATGGCTCGCTATCTGCAGGATGATAAGGAGAAAATCATCGGCCTGGGCTCGGGCCTGACCCTGAAAAAAGCGCTGCAGCGCATCGATTTTGACAGCCTGAATACCCGCTGCGTGGCGCTGATCAGCGCCATGAACGCCGACGGGCAGTGCAATTATTACGATGACGTGCCCCTGCTGCTGACCCGCAAAATTAAGGCCAAGTACTATCAGTGGCCGGCGCCGCGCTACGCCCAGAGCGCGGAGGAGCATGAGATGTGGTGCACCAACCGCTTATTCCGCAGCGTCTCCGGCGTCGCCCAAGAGGCGGACGTGATTTTTGTCGGCATTGGTCCCCTGGGCACGCAAAGTCCGATCTTTAAAGACGGGTTTATCAATCAGGCGCAAATGGATGAGCTGACCGCGCGCGGCGGCATCGGAGAGATCCTCGGACGGTTTATCGATGCGGAAGGCCACGTGGTAGACAGCGAGATCAACCGCATGATCACCAGCTATGATATCCGTCAGAACCACTGCCCGCGTATTGCCGCGGCCTGTGGAGAATACAAACGACCGGCGATCCTGGCCGCCCTTAAAGGCGGCTGGATCAATGGCCTGGTGACCGATGAGCATACCGCCCGCTGGCTGCTGACGCGGTAACGGCGCGGCCTGAAGGCGCATAAAGAACGGTAACCCCGGTGCGCGTCGCGCCACCGGGGATCCCAACGATACTCGTGCTTATCAGGCGATAGTCACTTTCCCGTCGAGGTAGACGTCCTGCACGGCATTGATCAGCTTCACGCCGTCAGCCATCGATTTCTTAAACGCCTTCCGGCCGAGGATCAGCCCCATACCGCCGGCGCGTTTATTGATCACCGCTGTGCGCACCGCGTCGGCAAGGTCGGTCTCCCCGCCCGCCGCGCCGCCGGAGTTAATCAGCCCGGCGCGGCCCATATAGCAGTTGGCCAGCTGGTAGCGCACCAGATCGATGGGGTTATCGCTGGTCAGTTTGCTGTACACCCGATCGTCGGTATAGCCGAAGTTAACCGCTTTGTAGCCGCCGTTATTCTCCGCCATTTTTTGCTTAACGATATCGGCGCCGATGGTGGCCGCCAGGTGGTTGGCCTGACCGGTCAGGTCCGCGGAGACATGATAGTCGACGCCATCTTTCTTGAACGCCGAATTGCGCAGATAGGCCCACAGCACGGTGACCAGGCCCAGCTCATGGGCCCGCTCAAAGGCGGCGGAAATCTCTTCTATCTGACGACGCGATTGTTCCGAGCCGAAATAGATCGTCGCTCCCACGGCCACCGCCCCCATATTGAACGCCTGCTCAACGCTGGCGTAGAGGGTCTGGTCGTATTCGGTGGGGTAGCTCAGCGTTTCGTTATGGTTGAGCTTCACCAGGAAAGGGATGCGATGCGCGTATCGGCGCGACACCGAGGCCAGCACGCCGTAGGTCGACGCCACGCAGTTACAGCCGGCTTCGATCGCCAGCTCGACGATATTTTTCGGATCAAAGTACAGCGGGTTGGCGGCGAAGGAGGCGCCCGCCGAGTGCTCCACGCCCTGGTCAACCGGCAGAATGGAAAGGTAGCCGGTTCCTCCCAGGCGTCCGGTATTGTACAGGGTCTGCATATTGCGTAGCACCGGCGGTGGTCGGTTATTATCCACCATCACCCGATCAACATAATCTGCCCCAGGCAGATACAGCTGGTCGGCCGGAATGGTTATACAACGGTGCTGCAACAGGCTCTCGGCATCTTTGCCCAGCAACTGCGTAATATCAGTCATAGCAATCTCCCGTAAGGCCGGCCGAAGCCGGCATGCATTATCCCAACCCAATTTTTTTGGGCAGGTTAAGCCTGGTACCGACTTAGCCTATTTTCCAGCCGGGGGGCCATTTTTTCAGGAGATTCTGCTGTCCCGTTGTGCTGCCATTTACCACCAGGCGTGGAAATGGTGCACCGGACCGATGCCGTGGCCCACTTCCAGAGAGTCGGCCTGCGCCAGGGCCGCCGACAGCCAGGCCTTCGCCTCGGCGACGGTGGCCGCCCAGTCCGCATGACGCGGGCGCAGCGCCGCCAGCGCGGCGGAGAGCGTGCAGCCGGTGCCGTGGGTATTTTTGGTCTGCACGCGCGGCGTGGTAAACCGCTGTTCCCCTTCGCGGGTGAAGAGCCAGTCCGGGCTTTCGGCGTCGTCGAGATGGCCGCCCTTCATTAATACCGCGCCGCAGCCCAGCGCCAGCAACGCCCGCCCCTGCTCCAGCATCTCGCGCTCGGTGCGCGCATGGGGGGCATCGAGTAGCGCGGCCGCTTCCGGCAGGTTCGGGGTGATCAATGACACCTGCGGCAACAATCGTTGACGCAGGGTCTCCACCGCCGAGGCCGACAGCAGCGGATCGCCGCTTTTCGCCAGCATGACGGTATCCAGCACCACGTTGGCCACCCGGTAGCGCGCCAGCCGCTCGGCCACGGCTTCCACAATATCGGTCTCCGCCAGCATGCCGATTTTGGTGGTATCGATACGCACATCGCTGAACACCGAGTCGAGCTGCGCGGCCACAAAATCCGGTTCGATGCGATAGACCGACTGCACGCCGCGGGTATTCTGCGCCACCAGGGCGGTGATCACCGAGCAGCCATAGGCCCCCAGCGCGGAGAAGGTTTTCAGATCGGCCTGGATACCGGCCCCACCGCTGGGATCGGTGCCGGCGATGGTCAGGGCGTTGATGCGTTTCATCCCTGCACCTCCTGATACAGCACGTCGAGAAACGCCGGAATAAAGCTGCCAGGGCCTCCCTGACGGGCGGCGATCTCCCCGGCCTGCTTCATCAGCCCACAGGCGGCGGCCACGTTTTCCAGCCGGTCCCCCGGCAGCGCAGCGCTCGCCGCCACCACCGCCGACAGCGCGCAGCCGGTGCCCACCACCCGGGTCATCAGCGGATTACCCCCCACCACGCTGAGCACCCGCTCGCCGTCGGTGACGTAATCCACCTCGCCGGTAACCGCCACAATGGTGGTTAACTGACTAGCCAGCGCCTGGGCCGCCGGCAGCGCCGCGGCGGCCGTATCGGTGGTATCCACCCCGCGCCCGCCGGCGCTCATCCCGGCCAGCGCCAGAATTTCAGAGGCATTGCCGCGAATGGCCGCCGGCTGGAGGGCCAGCAGCTCGTGACAAAAGGCCGTGCGCACGGTCAGGGCGCCGACCGCCACCGGATCCAGCGTCCAGGGCTTTCCGGCCTGACGGGCGTGTTCCACCGCGACGCGCATTGCCACGGCGCGATCTTCGGTCAGGGTACCGACGTTAATTAACAGCGCATCGGCGATAGCGGCAAACTGCGCCGCTTCGCGGGGATCGATCACCATCGCCGGCGAGGCGCCGACGGCCAGCAGAACATTGGCGGTAAAGGTCTGCACCACGTCATTGGTCATGCAGTGCACAAGGGGGGAATGGGCGCGCAGCAGATGGCGCAGGTGCGCGACAGGCGCGGGATTCAGCAGCTCAGGCATGGTTTGCTCCCGCCAGACGAGGTAGAAGCAATGACCCTGCGGTCTCTGACTTCCCTACGCTGGCATTATCCAGATCAGGTGGTACGGGTATTTCTCAGCCTTCAACGAAGAAGGGCACCCCGAGTCATCGTTACAATAAACTTCTGTAATTCTGCCAGCTTAAGGCAAGTAGCTTGTTAGCACAAGCCTCCCGCAGGGTCATTGCTTCTACCTCGTCTGGCGGGATACGCATTATCACAGTTTTATCTCACTTTTATCACAGCATATGTGACACCTAACGCAAGAAAGCCAACTTAAATTAATAGCCCGGACATAGTATGCATTGATACAATGAACTCTTATCTAGTTAAGGTGAGATTGCAGGGGGGTAATGTGGTCACGACGATATTTATCATCTTAGGGGTACTCTTTTGTGCATGGCTATCACTAGTAATCGCGGGATTTATACATAGCTCTATTTGCAGGGTAAGAAACTCAAGATGGATTATCAATAAGCTTATGAGTGAATATAACTACGAAGAAGAGCTTGCACGCAATATTATTATCCAAGTTGACTCCATAACCAAATGTAAACTTCTTGGCAAAAATAAAGCCGCGTTTTTAGATGCTACGGAGAAGTTTATATACAAAATGACTGGCGAAATTAGTACCAATAAAGACCCCCTCTAAAACGCTCTCAGAGAGTTTACAGGCGGCTTTAGGATAATAGGGAATACCTTTTCTTATTTTTATCATTGAATTGATTACAGAGTCTCCTGTTAACTTAACTCCTATAGACGCAGCATAGCTGCACTCCCCTTTTAAGTGAAAATAAATTTCCTTATAAAACATACAGATGAAAAATAAATTAAAAATGGTTTTGCACAAATCGACTTTTTTGGAGTGTATATACATATAGGGTATGAAAAAAGTAAGAAACATGTAAGACTCAATCATACGCTCTATCGAGCACATTAATCTTCTATCTCTTGGGAGCTTATGAAGCAACCTTAGTTGCTGAATAGCTTCCCGCGTCTGCGCCGCAGGCATTCTGTTATCTCTTTATTATTTAATAATGATTTAATTAATATAATAGGAGGACATATTGTCCTTACTCAGTGGACAAATTGTCCTTACTACCCCGGACATATTGTCCTTAGTCACTGTAAACAGCTATGACCTAATATAATTATAATAATAAGGTAAGCCCTCTATGATTGTTAAGTGTGAAGATGTTTTTGTAGACTCTCTTACAGGCGAGATTATTAACCCTTTAGATTATTGTCTACCAGAAGGCTACGATGTGTCACCAGCGGTGACAGAGTCTTTAACTGGCCTCCCTTTGAAAGGGACTTATACTACTACTGCCGAAATTAAAAAAGGTAAAGGGCGTAAGCCTAAAGAGATTCTTAACCCGTATTGCTCTATCTTCCAAAACCTAGAGCGTAAAGATGTTAGAACTACTACTGCCGAAATTAAATCAGTAGCTATCCTACCGTCAGTCATTGATGATGTAGTGACCGGAGCGTTACGCTTGAATGAGGCAGGGGACAACACAACTGTTCCGCGTAATCAGCTCTTGTTTGTTCTTGCCCATTTAGAATCTCTGTCAGTAGAAAGCATTCAAAGACTGTTCACTGCTAAACGTGAGCTTAAAGGTGATGCTATTCCGGGGGAGAGATATTGCCGCTACATCTTGCGTAAATGTGAAAGCGTCATTCGCAGCCTGTCATATCATATTGAACGCGGTAACTTCTCTCAGCGTACATCATTTGATTTCGCTCAGGATGCTAAGGATTATGAAAAGTATGGATGCGTGCCCTCTTGTGTAATTTCTCCAGCTCCATTTACTAAAGGGGATAAAGAGATAATTCGTAAACTTGCTATTGAAGGGAAGCTCGTAGAAGCGGATAAGTACCTTAAAGCAGTATCTGATGCACAGGATAAACTGATGAAGAAGTTCTCCGCTCCAACATTAAAACAGATTGAAGCTGAGATGAATGCTGAGTTTCCGTATGACCCATACATTAGGCAATATTAATTAATATTATCATCAATAATAAGGAAAAAGAAAAGATGAAGATCATCCCCCTTATGAAAGCGCTGCGTGCTCCTTCCGGGAGCGTCCCCATGTCTGAGCTTATGGCCCACTTAAATATCTCCAGAGAGCATTTAATGCTCGATATTAAATGGGCTTTCATCAATCGCCTGTTTGATATGTACATCAATAACGATGATGAACTGGTATACACCCTCCTCCCGGAAGGTGAATTCTTCCGTAACGCGTAAGGAAATTAACATGCACTTAAAGTTTCCTCAAATCCTGTTCGATACAATGGCAAAAGAAGCTCACAACAAAGGAACCAGTGTAGCTGCTTTGATTGTAAATCTCCTGATGCAACATTATAAACTAACCGAATAACATTTCTTCCTAATACAAATAACAATAAAAGGAAATCAATATGTCTTACATCCCTCGTTCAATCTCTGTAGGCGACATTATCCCAACCAACAACTGCGGCGACATTCGTATTGTTGAATACAAGAATGCTAAACACATCACTGTTGAATTTCTTAACACTGGCTCTCTCAAGGTAGTTAAAGCTTCATCCATTAAAGCGGGTAAAGTAGAGGATAAGATGAAGCCCACCTTTATGGGAGTTGGTTGTATCGGAGAAGGGAATCATCCTACACGCATTAACGGAAAGGTTACTCGTGAATACTCTGCATGGTCTAATATGATTCGGCGGGTATATGGGAATCACCCTAAGTATGCCTCCTACAAAGATTGCACTATCCACCCTCTGTGGCTCAACTTCTCTACCTTCTGCGATACGCTTCCTCAATTGATTGGCTATGCTGAGTGGAAATCTAATGAGAAAGAATGTGCCTTAGATAAAGATGTTCTCTTTATTGGTAATAAAGAATATGGCCCCTTCACTTGTATGTTTGTTGATGCGGCTCTCAATTCATTAGAGAGTAACATCCGCCGTTGGCGTAAAGAGCACGCTGATAAAGTAGAAGGGGAGGCTAAGTGATGGAGCCATTCCTCTATTTAGTTGCCACTACTTTCTTCTTAATTAGTTATTTATGGCCTTAATAATTCAAAGAGCCTAGCCGCAGATAGCTCTGCCCGGGGATGGATGCGTAAGGGTTTGGTCGCCTGAGTGTATCCGGCTCTATCTATCCGGGGGAGAGGAGAACTAGATTATATCGTACTGCCATTCGGTGTAGTCGCTCTTCTGACCTCCTCTCCCCCGCCTACATTCAGGCACACTTTTGATACCTTTATAATATGAAACTAAAAAATAAATATGCACAATATATTTACGACTTAATCACCTTAGCTTGGCTTGACTGGAAGATCATCGCATACATCCTTTCTGTCAGCGCTATAGGGAAATTTCTTATAGGATTTATACTATGACCTTCACTTATACGCGCCCTACTTCTGAACACTTAACTAAATCACGTCAAGCTTCCGCTGAGAAATACCAGCAGACTGTACGTCCTATTGTGGAAGAACTACTCACCTTTGGTTATGGCTATCAGGCCCTGTCAAATGTCCTCAATGCTCGCGGAGTTTTCACTCCACAAGGCAAGCCCTTTAATAAGCAGAGCGTTCGCTATTTACTCTCCATTCTAGAGCTAACCACTGGCAATCAATAATAGGGGGAAGAGAAAATGAACACAGCCGCATCCCTTAAGCGTTTACAAATAAGAATACCTCCGGCAATGCGTGAGCCTTTGAAAGAACATTGTAAGCAGATAGATAAAAGCCCAAGCCTGATTCTTCTCTCTCTTCTTAAAAACTATTTAGAGATTGTCGGAGCTTATGATAATGAATGAATTAATCAAACTGGTTTCCGAAATCGACCCCTTTAAGGGCAGTTTCCCTCAAGTTAAACGCTCCCCTCATAATCCAGATGATGCTCGTTCAAGAGCAGCAAGGAAATATCCTAACAAACAAAGCCCGGCTGAGTATAAGAAAAGCTATCATAAACAATACGCATATAATGAATTCATGCCATTTGAATATGCAGACTAACTCCCTCTCTAAACACCCCGTAGAAGCTCCTGCATCGCGTTCTAAGAGGACTTCCCCTGTCAACCATTAATCGGGCAACATAATTAATATAAAGGCTCCTGATGAATTATACAGAACATAGCATTAAACTACTAAATGAAGAAGAAGCAGCTAAGCATTCCCCCTTTGGCATTGCTTATGCCCTTTCAACTAAATATCCCCTAATGGACAGCAAGCATTGTCAGATAATCAGTGAAGCATTATTCCTCACTGGCATTGAGACATCATTATATGAGCGCCGCTATTGCTCCCCATTGAACGCTGTAGCTTCTGACATACATTTTACAGCAGAAGAATTAGACACGCTCGCAGAGCTGCTGGAAGCGTTTAAAGACATATCAAAAAGAAAAGGAAAATAATATGGCATACCCGTTTGAAGAGATGGTACAGAAACTTATTGAAGCTGGTTATTCTCGTGAAGATGCTATGGCGGCTGTAGCTGCTGATGCTCAGCGCGTAGCAGAAGAGAAGCGAGCCATTGCAACCACTACAACATTACGCAACCAATATGGCGGCTTTGATTTGAGCAAGGCTAAAGACTTCTTCTCCCACGCTCGTAAGCAGGAAGAGGCTAAGAAGTATTTTGACCCACTGGAAGGAATGCAATCCACTGACTCCCTGTCTAAACGTGAGCAGATGGATATGATTCGAGGGAAGCATGTAGGGAAAACAGAGAATGTTTCTCCATTACAGAGCGTTAATGCTGGAGTGGATTTCTTTAAGAAACTGCGTGAGGGTAAATAATAATGGCCCTTCTTATCTATTTCCCTGAGCTTTGGTCAGCCAGTAAAACGCAGGTGATGGCCCTCTATTACATGCTGAAAGATTTAAAATAACATTACAAGAGAATATACACATGTCTGATTTATTTGAGGGATGCAAATCTCCCTTCCGCATTTGGAGTATTCTGGATATTCCTTCTTTTATCTATGAAGGAAACACCATCCCCTTCCCTCCGCAACATCGTATTGTATTTGCTTATATGGCCTCCCTTGCTAATCGCTATGGTGATGTGAGAGTTTCCTATTTTTCTGTGTGTAAACGCACAGGCATGGATGAAATAGAAGAAGTGGCGGCAATCTTTAAATGGCTGGAAGCCTTCCGCCTCATCAAGCGTAAAGTAACTCTCTTTGATGAAGACAAAGGCAAGAAAGAAACCACACGCTATGAAGTTAACTATCCTGACAATCAATTTCCTTATGAAACTCTTCCCCCTTCAATGGAGCGATAATATAAATGGCAGATAATAAATATTCTATTGATGATTTTGAGGATGGGCAGGACTACCAGATTGAAGATTTTCAGGATACAGACGCTGTAGGAGAAACAGCACCCCCTGCTACCTCCACCCCCTCTAATCGTAATCAGGCTGCTACTGTAGCCCTCCTTAATTCTAATGACCCCGTTCAACAAATGGCAACCTATCAGGCTGTTAACGCTGAACTGGTGAATCATGGCACCAGCCCCACAATGCAGGATATTACAGAGCAGGTTACAGCTAATGAGCAAGCCGCTATGCAGCGCACTACAGCCCAATACTTAGCAGACCCCTCTATTTCTGATGAATGGAAGCAGAATGCAATCCATGCAGTGAATGATCGTAATAGCCCAATGTATAACCCCCGCGCTCTGTTAGGTACTAAGGAGGCTGTACAGGCAACTCCCAATCAGACAGAAGAGGCAGCAGATTTACGGGGTTTATGGGCGGCAGGTATTTCCTCCGCAATCGCCGCTCAACGTGAACAACAGAAAACGCTCAATGCTATGAAGCAGAAGAGCAACGCTGTAGCAGATTATTCAGCAGTGGCAGAAGATATGCTCCCTCTGGTATCTGGTGCTAAACAGGCTGGACTGGAAACCGCTATGGGTGGCACTGGTGGAGAAGCGCTTAAAGCTTTCTTCCTCCCCGGTAGCTCACGCGCTGCTATGGCTGAGAAGTTTAACAGCCTTCCTCTGGAAGAACGTAGTGCTGCGTTAACGGCCTTGTCTAATGCCCTCTCCTCTGAGGGGAAAACGATTCTACTCCCGGACTCAATCGACCAGTCTAATTATGAAGCCCTACAGCAGATTGTAGAGAATGGCTCTTACACTATCTCAGATAAATATATTGATAACATCATGGGCCTGTTAGATATTGCTGGCATTGGCTCTATGATTAAGGGTGGCCTGAAAGCAACGGGTAAACTTGCTAAGGCTGCTGGGGCAGTGGATGAAGCAGCAGAAGCCGCCAGTGCTACCGAACGTAGCTGGCAGCGTCGCTTCATTGCTACAGACATCCAGCCCACTTCCCCTTCTCAGGTGATTAAGGATGCTAACCCGGATAAAGCTCGCCAGCTTCACACAATGGCTGAGGCAGATGAGACGGGGGATGTAGCTGAGGCGCTTTATGGTACTAGCCGTACTGAGGCAGTAGCTGGTGATTTAGCTCCCCAGCCCGGTAGCGTAAATGGCTCAGTAAAAAATAAAGTACATCGCCCAGAGATTGCCTCTGATATTGCTGAGATGGCAGACAATGACATTATTAACCTTGTCACTAATACCGCCTCTCCCCATATCTCCCAGCGGGAGAAACAAGCTTTAGCCGCTAACGTGTCTAATGATTTCTTTAACGCTACGGGGATGTCATCACGGAAAGAGATGTCAGCTATAACAGAAGCTCCTGATGGCGGGTTACATATCTCCGCTGTATATGGCCCTACAGACAGTGGATGGTCAAATGTACAGGATGCGTTTAATCAAGCTCAGTTTGCATTAAGTAAATATGGTGTAGATGAAAATGATATTACCATCCTTATGCGTAATGGTGATGAATATATTCCAATTGACAGGGCAGCTCAGGATAAGCTCCTGAAAGGGAATAACACGCAGATTAAAGGCGATTTCCTCCTACAAGTTAATCAGCGTTATGAATATAACGCCAGTGATTTAGCAGATACACAGTTTGAGAAATTCGGGGTAAGTTCAGTATTCAATGTGCTTAACCGCTTTGAATTTGCTAATGGTAAAACTGGGCATGGCTCTCTCACCTCTCAGGTGATTGATCCTGCTTCTATGTTCTCTCCTGAATTCCTTAAAGGGGCTGTATTAGGCGATATTCAGAGCGACCGTGTAGCAGCTAAGCTGATGGAAATATCTAAGCCTTTTGTAGATACGGTTAAGAAGATTCCAGCAGAGCGGCACTTTGCTATGGAGCGTTGTATTAAAGAGGCTAACCTGAAAGGGCAAGCCCTCTCTCCAGTCACGCTCAAGGCTGAGGGATGGAGCGCTCAGGAGATAGCTGGTTTCCAGAGCTTTCGTAAAACTCAGGATACTCTCTGGGCTTTAA